>JAEURH010000309.1 GCA_016789365.1 Anaerolineales bacterium | reverse complement strand
GGTATCGGCCTCGGCGTAGACAACCCAGAGACTAATCCTTTCGCGCGCGCGAATATGCCGCACTTGGAATCTTTGCTTGGGAGCAAAAAACTGATCAGCGGCACTGCGCCCTTTGAAAATGAACATCTTTCATTGATTGCGGCAGACCCCAATCTCGGCGTAAAGGGTCTGCCTCAATCCGCCACGGGACAGGCCGTACTGTTGACAGGCAGAAATATCCCTGCAGAGTTGGGCTATCACTACGGACCCAAGCCCAATCCCGAAGTTGCGCAATATCTGAATGGCGGGACAATATTTTCCAAAACCGTCAAAGCTGGCAAAAAGACTGCGTTGCTGAACGCCTATCCCCCGCGCTATTTTGACGGGATTGACTCAGGCAAGCGGCTGTACTCATCCATCCCGCTCGCGCTGACGAATGCAGGCATCCCCCTTTTCACCGACAAAGATTATTACGCAGGCAATGCTCTCTCAGCAGATTTCACTGGTGAAGGCTGGCATGAGTTTCTCGGCTTTCCTGATGCGCCCATTTATGAAGCTGAAAAAGCAGGCAGGAAACTCGGCGAACTTGCCAGCCAATACGATTTCTCCTTCTTCGAATATTGGGCAAGTGATTATGCA
>JAEURH010000308.1 GCA_016789365.1 Anaerolineales bacterium | reverse complement strand
GAATCTTGGGCGCGAGCACCAGAGACACTCCTAGTCAATGGTTTAGGGGCGGTACGCCTTTTCGAAGCTGTCCGACACAATTGCCCGGAGTGCCGAGTGTATCAGGCATCTTCTTCCGAAATGTTTGGTCGAGCATCCATTGTACCCCAAAATGAACAAACTCCCTTCAATCCGGTAAATCCTTATGCGGCGGCCAAGGTGTACGCCCACCAGATGGCACGGATTTATCGTGAAAGTTATGGCCTCTACATCGTGAGCGGCGTTTTGTTTAATCACGAAAGTGAGCGTCGCCCGTTGCATTTTTTGATGCAAAAAATAGCCTACGGTGCTGCATGTGGGGCTCTGGGAATTTCAGATTCCCCAGACCTCAATGAAATGGGGAGACCTATTGTCCAGCGTGGCAAACTAGCCTTAGGCAACCTTGAGATCGCCCGTGACTGGGGTTACGCTAGCGAGTATGTGCGCGCCATGTGGCTGATGCTTCAACAGGAACACCCAAACGATTTTGTGATTGGCTCGGGTCAATTACACACGCTGCGGGATTTATGCGAAACTGCTTATGGGTGCGTTGATCGGGATTGGCGCGATAGCGTAGTAAGCGATCCTGCCCTGGTGCGA
>JAEURH010000307.1 GCA_016789365.1 Anaerolineales bacterium | reverse complement strand
AAACGAATTCTCAACGATTGTAATAACTTTTGGTATGTTCTTTCTCTTTGCTGAACAGGGAAATAATCTACATATTGCCAAGTCCGTAATCGGCGCGGTAAATTGCAATCATCGAGTCTTAAGGGCACTATAAAAATTGTCCCTTCTGGTTTCTCAAGTGCAACATCTAATGCAAATTTTAATTCCCGTTGAACATATCCCTCTTTGGTGACGGAGTTATTCGAAACACATACAAGTACTACATCTGAAGCTTCTACAGTTTTCTCAATTTCCATGTCCCAATCTTGCCCAGGGAGTAGATTCTCTTCGTCGAGCCATGGGTCAAGCCAAGTTTCAGAAAGCAGGCGTTGATACAAGTCACGGACAATGGGTTTGTCTGTGGAAGAATGGCATAAGAAAACACGGAGTTTTCTTTCGGGCATGGCTTGTTGATTTTAACCTGTAACCTTCAACTTTCCAAACCAATTTCCCTCCCCTAGCAGGGTGTGGTTTCAGAGTTATCTGGTTAAAATAAATCAAAAAGCATCAGGAGAATGAAATGACAACTGTAACTGCTGAAGTTTCTGTGAATGCGCCGCTCAAAATGACGTATCGTGCGTTTACCAATTCCACATCACTTCG
>JAEURH010000306.1 GCA_016789365.1 Anaerolineales bacterium | reverse complement strand
CTTTTTCCCAGCGGCTAACTCCATTTAAAAATCCGTGAGTTAAGGATGCAGAGCAAAAGCCACCATTTCGTCCGCTGGCGCCATAAGCAATTTCGTGCGCTTCAAGCAAAACGACATCACGATTTGGATTCCTCTGCTTTGCAAGCAGAGCAGTCCACAAGCCTGTGAATCCCCCGCCGATGATACATACATCTGTTTCTATTTTATTGTGTAGTGTTTCTGTTTTTTCTGGTTTGTTCGGACTATCTAACCAAAAGGGCATTAATTTCACATCCGCAAGTGCTTTGATACTTTCTTGGCGCGGTGTGTTTGAGAAAAACATTGTGTCTCCACTTTCGCGGCTCACCCATTTCAAAAGATGAGTTCATAGAATAAAAAAAATTTAACGAGATGTTCGCTTAAGTATAATAAGCGGAATCTCGCGTTCTGCTTTGGCTTGATATTTATCATACGTTGGAAATATTTTACTCATTATCTTCCACAAACGTGGCTTTTCTTTTGCGCTCGCAACTTTCGCCTTTGCAGAAAATTTCTCAGCACCCACTTGTAATTCCACTTTTGGATTTTCTAGCAGATTCAAATACCAATTCGGATGCATATCCGAACCGCCGTTAGAGGCGAC
>JAEURH010000305.1 GCA_016789365.1 Anaerolineales bacterium | reverse complement strand
GGCGGGCTTCAGCACAACAGTGTTACCCGCCGCCAGCGCCGGTGCGATTTTCCATGCCAGCATCAGGAAGGGGAAGTTCCACGGAATAACCTGACCGACAACGCCATAGGCTTCGTAGGCGGGGAATTCGGATTCCAGAATTTGCGCCCAGCCCGCATGGTGATAGAAATGGCGCGCAGCGAGGCTCACGTCGATATCGCGCGTTTCGCGGATCGGCTTGCCGTTATCAAGGCATTCGACAACCGCGAGCAGACGCGAATTTTTCTGGATCAGGCGCGCGAGTGCGTAGAGGTATTTTGCGCGCACGTGACCGTCCAGCGCCGCCCATGATTTTTGCGCCTTCTGCGCCGCCTTCACCGCCGCATCCACATCGGCCTTGGTGCCGAGCGCGAGTTTCGCGATGATGTCGCCATTCGCGGGGTTGGTGGTGGTGAAGGATTTACCCTTCGCCGGTTTCACCCATTTGCCGTTGATGAAATGGCCAAAACTGCGGCCATGGCTTTCCAGCCATTCCTGCGCGGTCTTGTCACTCTCCGGCGCGGGGCCGTATTCCATCGTTTCAAAAATTTCTGCGACTTTTGCGGACATGTTTTATTCTCCTTAACCGACGGGATGACGGTTG
>JAEURH010000304.1 GCA_016789365.1 Anaerolineales bacterium | reverse complement strand
GAACCTCCGAACCCTCGATTGACAACTTTGTACTTATCGTTCGCAAAGTCGGTCTCGTAGCTACCCCACAGGCGAATAGTCGAACTACCATAGAGCAAAATCTGCCCCACAACAGGCTTATTCGCCGAGTCTTGGGCTTCAAAAGCGGCAATTTCCTTGTCAAAAGGATTGGTTTGTGCCGTTGTTTTGCCCAAAAACAACGAAATCAGCAATATCCAAAAGATTTGTTTTTTCATATCATTGTATCTGTTTAAACGAATATGCTACAAAGTAAACAAGAGCCTCATTGACCGTCTAAAACGCTCGACTTGGGTCGAGAAACGCTCGAAAACAGTCGTGAGTTCGAGCGATTGGGTCGTGAGTTCGAGCGATTCAGTCGTAAGTTCGAGCGATTCAGTCGTGAGTTCGAGCAATTCAGTCGTGAGTTCGAGCAATTCAGTCGTGAGTTCGAGCGATTTAGTCGTGAGTTCGAGCGATTCAGTCGTCATTGCGAGCGAAGCGAAGCAATCTTTTAAAAGCCAAGCGCAAACTTTACACGAACAGCGAAGCAATCCGTTAAAAGCCAAGCGCAAACTTTACGATTGCATCGAAGCTCCCTTCAGTATTCTGCGTTCTACTTCAAAGAT
>JAEURH010000303.1 GCA_016789365.1 Anaerolineales bacterium | reverse complement strand
ATCAAAACAGAAATCATTCCGTTATTAAAAGAATATTGGTTTGATAATCCAAAGAAAGCGGAAGATGCAGAGAAAGAACTTTTAGCATAAATCCCGATGGTCGAGTAGCCTGAGCGTTATTTGCGAAGGCATATCGAGACCATCCGATTACAAAGCAATTAGTGTTAAAAATTTTTTCTTGAAACTTGTTGGTCTTGATACGGACTTTGTCCTACTCAACCAACGGATATTTTATGAACACACAAACCATTTACAAAACAGAGCACCACATCCCCATCCGCAACCTCTGGCACATGCTGTTATACGCATGGAACGAATCGCCAGATATAAAACTTTCTGCATTGGGTGATGTAGAAGATACGCCAACATTTGACGCATTATTAAAGTTAATGTTGGCAAAATTAATTCGTCAGCGATTAAGGATTGGGCTAGGACGCGACTACACAAATGAATCGGGATTGATAAAAAGCATTCGTGGCAGAATCAACTTCAATCAAAGTTTGAGGCGCGATTCGTTTCGTCAAGGCTCGGCATATTGCGAATATCAAACTTATCATGTCAACGTTCCAAAAAATCAAATCATTCGTAGCACGTTGCATCATGTTGGTTTACATGATTTAAAAAAAG
>JAEURH010000302.1 GCA_016789365.1 Anaerolineales bacterium | reverse complement strand
ATTCCGAAGAAGATTACGATATGCTTCCTTATGGCGTTGCTATTGCAAGGCGCGCAGGAATTTTGAAAGATGATGTCATTAATACTTGGTCAACGAAGAAGTTATTGGATTGGTTGAAGAAGAGGAAATAATTATCATCGTAGGGGCGAGGTTACCTCGCCCCTACGAATAGAAATATGAAACCTTTATTTAAACCCACTATCTTTAAAATTATTTTGACGTTTGTTTTATTTATTCTCTCAAGTTGGCTATGGAGAATCTATATAGTTTCTAGAATATCAGATACATTTCCGCATGGCTTTCCTTTACAGTTTTATCTCGCTTGGGGACCTTGCCAACCAAACGAAATTTGTTTTGAATTTAATGGTTTGTATCTAATGATTGATTTGATAATTTGGTATATCGTCAGTGCTTTTGTTATAAATAAATTTCAAAAAGACAAATTGAGGTAGAAATGGATAGTCAAAATACCAAACGAACCGTATTTATGATTTCAGGTGCAATGGATGCTATGCTCGGTGCAATTGCCCTGTTAATTTACTTTGGCGTCATTCCCATTGATATTGATATTCCACGCATTGTTATCGGCATCATTGGTGGAATTTTATTTTTCAGTGGTGTGGCTGT
>JAEURH010000301.1 GCA_016789365.1 Anaerolineales bacterium | reverse complement strand
CACCTACTTATCTGGCTAGCAAGCCGCGCCGCGAGCGTGCCACAATGGAACCCGCTGATGTAGCACGCGAAGCATTGTCTGCGCTGGGAAAACAACCGTATGTCATCCCGGGCATTGGAAACAAGATGGCAAGTTTTTTCATGCGCCACCTCCTGCCGCGCACATGGACAATCCGCCTGATGGGGAAAATATTGCGGGATATGTACGCATAACAAAAAGAAACGAAAACCATGACTCGCCTCGAAATTAAGATTTCGTGAATGAGTTTATTTTAAGAACAAATGGGACGCGGATAAACGCTGAAAACGCGGATTTTGTAATCCTTTTCCGCGTAAATCCGCGCTCGTCCGCGTCCTAATTAAATTCGGGGGTAATTATGTTAAAAGCCCGAAATTACTTGATAATGAACAACGTCGCCGATTGAGCGGGTAAGGTTAAGATACCGTCGGCAGGTATGGGTTGCATACCAAGATTTTCAGCGTTATGGGTTGCATCCAACAGCCAGGTTTCTGCTTCGGTCAACTCCAAGCCTGTCACTTGCAAAGGTGCTTTTTGCTCGGTATCGGTCAGGTTAATGATCATAAGTGTCAATGCGCCGTCTGCACGTTTTGCAGCGAAGATATCCACATA
>JAEURH010000300.1 GCA_016789365.1 Anaerolineales bacterium | reverse complement strand
AATTGCAGGCTCAAGGGTGGGTTCTGTAGTGGGAGTTAACGTTAGACATGCGATGGACAGAATTGTGGCGGATAAAAGCAAATATATCTTTTTCATGGCAGACTCCTATCATTAAAGAGCAGGGGCAACTCGGCGAGTCGCCCCTGCTTGAGATTACCTCTTCAACATTCTGTATTTTACCCGATAGGGGTGATGTCTTTGCTGAATTTTTCTTCCATCATCGTTTCGTAATCAGATCTGTTGCCTTTTATGTCATTGCGAGCGTTCGTTGAGAAGCAATCTCCGTGTCTAGTCGGGGATTGCTTACCCATTCGGGTACGCTATCGGGCGACCCCGTAAAACATCGGGGCAGGCGAGCAAATGCGCCCTCGCAATGACGGAATCCTAAAAGTGACAGTCACCTTCAAGGTGACTGTCACTTGGGTTTATCTTTACAACGTTCTGTACTTGACCCGATGCGGAGTCAAATCTTTGCCGAATTTATCTTGCATCATGGTTTCGTAATCAGACCTGTTGCCGATGCGCGAAAGAGAATTATTTTGTCATCTCCGCAATCACATGCTCTACATCCTCATTCACACCCAGCAAGATCGCGGATTTGCGTGAACTGAGCCAGTGCATGCCGACAAAGTA
>JAEURH010000002.1 GCA_016789365.1 Anaerolineales bacterium | reverse complement strand
GGGGTCAACTGGTTGCACATCATAGTGACCATAAATCATTATTGTAGGAGCATTTTTGCCAGCACCCATCCATTCTCCATACACAACAGGATGCCCAGCCGTTGGCATGATTTGTACATTGTTCATGCCTAATGATTTCAATTGATTAGCAACCCACTCTGCCGCACGTTGCATATCTGGTTTGTTTTCATCTAATGTGGAGATAGAAGGAATAGCAGAAAATTCTTTTAGTTCATTCAAAAACTTTTCTTGATTTGCACGAACGTATTCGATGGCTTTGTTTATATCAGACATGATAAGGCTCCTTGTTAATTCACCAGAGATAAACGGAGATAAACGTAGATTTTTGAAATTTATTATCTCTGTACATCTATGTTCATCTCTGGTTAAAAAAATTTATGGCTGTGCTGTTTCTGGAATTGTAGTTGCTTCTTCTAATGCACGGCGTGTGACCAAATACCATTGATTAATCAACGCCAATCTATCGCTGACATCATACAACGGTGGGATTTGCACCCCTTGTACTTGCACATCCACGCCATAAGAATAGACAGGAAAATATAAAGGCAGAGAAGGCATCTCTTTAGCAAAAACAACTTGAAAGTTACGATAGAGGCGTGCTCGGTCTTCAAAATTAGCAGAAGTACGAGCCGTCTCTAAAAATTCGCTGGCAGTGCGGTTATCCCATTGAGCATAATTTTGCCCGCCAGTGGCTTCGGACTGATGCCAGAAAAGATAAGGGTCTGGGTCTGGTGTTCTGGTTGTGTTAAGGTCTGCCAATACGGCTTCATAACTTCTCGGCGTTAAGAAATCATTGACTAGCGAATCATACGTAACGGCTTGTAAGTTAATTCGCACGCCAAGCAACGTCCAATCATTTTGAATAGATTGCGCAATGCGGGTGTGAATTTCATCATCAGGATGAACCAGCGTAAACACCAATTGCTGACCATCTTTTGAGCGCACATCACTGCCTGCCGAAAAAATATAGCCTTCATCTTTCAAAATTTGAATCGCAGATTCGGGGTCATACGGGAATTTTTCAATCTCTTCATAATACGCCCACGAGTTTGGCAAAATCGGGCTATCAGCAATAATGGCTTGACCCCGCAAAATGTGCGAAACAATCACGTTGCGATTCGTGCCAAGCAACAACGCACGGCGCACTTTTTCATTTTGCAAAAATGAAACGCTTGGGTTATTCAAGTTTAGAAACACAATACCCATTTGCGGCAAACGGCTTGAATAAACAGAAAGCGACCGCTCTTCTAATGCAGACTGCAAAACATCATTGGTTAATTGGCTAATGCCTAACACTTCGCCACGTTCATAGGCATCAAAAGCGGTGATAGCATTGGGATAAAAACGGAACACCACTTGTTCTACAAACGGCGGGGCAATGTAATAGTTTTGATTTGCTAACAACACAACGCCTGTAATTTGTCCGCCACTGGTGAGCAAACGGTCAAAGCGATATGGTCCAGAACCGATTGGGTTTAAGTTGAACTCAGCACTAGCGAGCTGGTCAACTGGAACTGATTCCAAAATATGTTTTGGCAACACGCCAAAGGTGACGTAATCTAAAAATGGAGCAAATGGTTCAGGCAGTCGAATTTGAAGCGTTTTTTCATTGAGCCGAATCAATTCCACTTGCGACCATAAATCTTTTATATCTTGTGGAAATAAAGACGCATTGCTTTTGATTAATTCAATCGTAAAAATAACATCATCACTGGTGACGGGCGTGCCATCATGCCAAAGCGCGTTTTGACGAATCGAAAAGTTATATTGCGTGCCATCTGCTGAAACGCCCCACGAATCGGCAAGGTCAGGCTGGGGCAAACCACGCGAATCAAATTTCACTAAACTGCTGAAAAGCAAGCGATTAATATCTCGGTCAGCAGAATTGTTCCAATCTAACATTGGATTCAATCTGCCCATCGAGCCAATCAACGCTTCGGTATAAATTCCGCCTGGTGCCGCCGCAGGAAGCGTGATAACCGTGATAGGTTGTTGACTTAACAATAACAACGCCACAACTACCAATGTGACGGCAACGACCAAAATCTGCCAGCGTAATCTTTTCATTTTTTTGAAAAAGAAAAACCTGCCACGCCTGTGTTTACATCACAACGGCACAGCAGGCATTTCAATTGAATAAACTTATCGCCCAATCAGAATAATGGTGATAACGAGCGCAAAAAACACCACGCTCAACACAATCGTCACCCAAAAGAGGACGCGTTCAATCCCACGACGGGCAGTAAAAACACCGCCAGTGTCGGCGCCAGTCAAACCGCCTAAGCCTGCGCCTTTGCTTTGCAAAATGACGCTAATGATTAAACCCAGCGAGGTTATAATTAAAGCAATATCTAAAAGATTGTTCATACTATTATTTCTCCTTGATTCATGCCACGCAAGGGTGCGTCGCACCTCTATTTAACAAAAGATGTCTAAAACAGGACTTATTTCTTTTTGTACGCCTGTCAACCTAAAAGGTGCGACGCATTCTATAAAAAGAAGTCTCCTAAAATTTAGCGGGCAAATTATACCTTAACTTGCCTTTTACATCTAAAACGCTTCTTTCATTAACTAGAAAGAGGAAAGAAGAAAGATTTTTTCAATGAGGTTTCATGCACGAAGTCACAATCAACTTGCACATGCACACACGCTACTCAGATGGAAGTGGCACACACAAAGACATTGCCACAGCCGCTTTCAAAGCAGGCGTAGATGTGGTCATTGTAACTGACCATAATATTTTAGTGCATGGCTTTGAAGGTTATTATAAAGAAAAAAATAAAAAACTATTAATGCTCATCGGCGAAGAAGTACACGACCAAGCCCGCAACCCGCAAAAAAATCATTTGCTAGTTTTTGGCGCAAATCGTGAACTGGCTACCTTTGCAGAAGACCCGCAAAATTTAATTAATCAAGTGGCACATGCTAACGGAATTTGTTTTCTTGCCCATCCCGACGACCCTGAAGCCAAAGCCTTCAACGAAATTGATATTTCTTGGGAAGATTGGTCAGTGCAAAATTATACAGGCATCGAGTTGTGGAATGCACTCAGCGAATTAAAAACTGTTGTGCCAACAAAACTTCACGGCGCGTTTTACGCTTTCTTTCCTCAATTTGTAGGTCATCAACCCATTCCAAACACGATAAAAAAATGGGATGAATTAACCACCAACGGAAATAAAGTTGTTGCCATCGGCGGTTCAGATGCTCATGCCTTACACATGAATATGGGATTTATTCACAAGATTATTTTTCCTTACGAATTTCATTTTCGCACCGTCAACACCCACACGCTTCTTGACTCGCCCCTTACTGGCGACGTGACCCTCGACAAAAATCTTATCTACAAAGCCCTCGCCAGTGGACATTGTTTCGTTGGCTACGATTTACCCGCCCCCACCAAAGGATTCCGCTTTTCGGCACAAGGCAAAGATTTATCTGTGAGTATGGGTGATGAAATTCCAGCCAAAAATGGAGTTACATTGCAAGCCAAACTGCCATTCCATGCGGATATTGTTTTGATAAAAGATGGCGTGGAAATTCAAACGTGGAAGAATCAAATTGCCTGCACACACATCACCACCGAGCCTGGGGTTTATAGAATTGAAGTCTATAAAAGATATTTAGGCAAACGAAGAGGCTGGATTTATAGCAACCCGATTTATGTCAGGTAGTGGCTGGCAAAATCCCGTAGGGATGAAATGATTATAGAATTTTTGTGAATAAAATCATCAAACCCCGTAGGGGTGATATAACCTTTCGCAGAAGCAAAATAAAAACTCCACGAAACAGAACGAACTTGCAGTAAAGGGTGCGTCGCACTATGTGGGTAGGATTAATTTTGTTAATCAGATTTATCTTTTCGATAAGACTCATTCTGTTAATAACGGTGCGACGCACTCCCTCGTTGAAACAGAAACCAGCCATAAGTCACGAAAAGAGACGGGATTCTTCGCTACGCTCAGAATGACAAATTGTGGTAAACTTCGCTCCGCTTTAAATAATTTAGGTACATTTTTATATATGTTCCTTCCGCTCTTGGCAAATCTACGATTTGAACTTGAGCAAACCCATGGAAAGGAGGTTTTCCCAATGCGTAAATATGAATTGATGTGCATTATCCAACCTGATTTGGATGAGAACGCTTTTAACGGCGTGCTTGACAAGGTAAAGGGTTGGATTAGCGAATCAGGCGGCAGTGTGGATAAGGCTGAGGTGTGGGGTCGCCGTAAGTTGGCTTCTCTCATTAAGAAACACCGTGAAGGTCAATATGTGTTATTAAATGTAACCATGAACCCCGCCGCTACGGCAGAACTTGAACGCAACTTGCGTTATCAAGAACCTGTTTTGCGACACATGCTTTCTGTAGTTGGTTAACAAATTTGAGTCGTTGAAAATACCCATTTTGGGTACATATCAAGGAGATTGCTATGAGCCGAGGTCTTAATAAAGTTCAAATTATTGGTCATCTTGGAAAAGACCCAGAAATGCGCTACACACCAGCAGGCAAACCTGTCACCACTTTTACTGTGGCAGTCAGCCGCACATGGAATACGCCAGACGGTGAAAAACGCAGTGAAACCGAATGGTTTAACGTAGTGGCATGGGGCAACTTGGCTGAAATTTGCAAACAGTATCTCTCAAAAGGCAGGCAAGTGTATATTGAAGGTCACTTAAAAACCCGCTCATGGGAAGATAAAGAAAAAGAAGGTGTAAAGCACACCCGCGTTGAATTAATAGCCAACGAGATGATGATGCTCGGTGACCGACGCGACTCAAACAACCAATCGCATGATAACGAATCCGCTTCTTCTGAGCCGACAACTGGTACTGCTACGGAAGATGATTTTCCCTTTTAGTTTTAATTTGGAGTAACCATGTCTGAAGAAAGAGAAAGACGTCCCTCTACTGGTGGAGAAGGTGGCGAACGCGGTGAACGCAATAAGTTTTTTGCGAAACCAAAATTTTGCCAATTCTGCGCTGATAAAACGTTGAATATTGATTATAAAAATGTTGAACTTCTCAAAAAGTATGTCACCGAAGATGGCAACCTTCGCCCACGTCGCCAAACTGGCGCATGTGCCAAACACCAACGCGTGGTAGCGGCGGCTGTTAAGCAAGCCCGCCATGTGGCACTTTTACCTTTTAGTGGCGCTGAGACCGTTCGCTAATTGCCGAACAAGTAAAAACAAAATGTCCCGCAGGCTTGTCCTGAGCCATCGCGCTGAGCATGTCGAAGCGGAAGCGAAGGAACCTACCTGCGGGACAATGTATTAAATCCATGAAGGAAAAACATATGTCTAACGAATCGGGGAAGAAACCCCAATCCTCTCATAAAAAACATGTTGCCCGCTTGCAACGTGAAAAACAACAAACCCGCCTCATCCTCTACACTTTTTTTGGAATTTTAGGCGCAGTCATTTTGTTGCTTGTATATGGTTGGCTAGATGCAACCTACCTAAAACTTAACAAAACAGTTGCCAAAGTTGGGGATGCAAAAATCACCGTCCGCGATTTTGAACCGCGTGTACGCTTACAACGTCAAAACTTCATTAACCAATTTATCCAATATCAGCAATATCAACAATTTGGTTTAGACGTATCCTCCCAATTACAATCCATTCAATACCAACTTGACAACCCCGAAGCCATTGGCGAAAACGTCATCAACGTCTTAATTGACGAAGAAATTATCCGTCAAGAAGCGGCAAAACGTGGCATCACCGCTAGTGAAGAAGAAATCAACGAAGCCTTACAAAATGGGTTTGGCTACTTCCCAAATGGAACGCCCACGCCATTACCCACTGGCACTTCATTTGCCACACCTGAACTTCCAGCAGAAGCACTCAAAATTCTCACACCCACGTTGCCGCCTACTTCTACACCAGAAGCGACAGCCACATCAATAGATGAAACACCGCAAGCGACTGAAATCCCCGCTACCAGCACGCCTCTCGCCACACCGACAGTTGACGCTACACCCCTGCCTTCTGCTACCCCCACACCTTATACAGAAGACATGTTCGAAAAACGCATTTCAGATGTCAACAAAAACTTATCCCAAATCGGTTTTGATGAAACATTTTTCCGTAACTTTTTTGAAATTCAAATTCTCGAAAAGAAATTACGCGAACAAGTTATTACAGATATTCCCGCAATGGAAACCCAAGTGCGAGCGCGTCACATTCTCGTAGCAGATGAACAAGCCGCCAGAGACATCATCAAACGCCTACAAAATGGCGAAGACTTCGCCGAACTCGCCATCACCCTTTCCACCGATACCGCATCTGCCGTGCAAGGTGGCGACCTCGGCTGGTTTGGCAAAGGTCAAATGGTAGCTGATTTTGAAACCGCCACCTTCGCATTAGAAAAAAGCGGAGACATCACCATCGAACCCGTCAAAAGCAGTTTTGGCTATCACATCATTCAATTGGTTGCTAAACGAGAAATCCCAATGAGCCCAGAGCAATTTCAACAAGCGCAAACAACTGAATTCAAAACATGGCTCGAAGGTTTACGTGAAGAATACGGCGTAGAAATTTACGACGAAGTTTGGAAACAAAATACCCCCAACGAGCCAAACTTCATCACCGCCGCAACCCAAGCCGCCGTAGAAGAACTTACAGCACAAGCCGAACAAATTGCAACTTTTCAAGCGGTTACACTGACACCGATTCCATAATGCGATAAAGAATTAAAAACAAACCCCACGAAGATTAATCTTTGTGGGGTTTTATACTTAACTTTGGGGAATGGATAAAAAGGTAGGTTTTTGAATAACCACTAAGTCGCTAAGCCTCAAAGACTCAAAGTTTTTTTAGTGGCTTTGTGATTTCGTGTCTTTGTGGTTAACCCACAAAATTATCCACTTCCTAACTTTGAGGGAAGATATCAATTTACCAAACCACAAGATAGTTACTACCTAATAATTTGCCTACGCGCAACCCCGCCTCACCGTTTGACGACAAACTGGGTGCTGTTTCAAGAACATTTTTCTTAACTTATTATGTAAAAAATACTTGACATAATGTAATTTATAAGTTACTATATGTAAATAATAAAATACCAAAAGTAAACAAAAGTGTACAAGAAAGAGGCAAAAATGACTTACGAAGAAGAAATTGAAGAAAAAGAACACATGTCGTACGAAGAGAAAAACATAACCGTCTCTTTAATCACCCAACTGCTGATTGCTACATATTATGTTGCCACTTGGTGGAATATCTATCAAAGCGGCGAGCTAACAACCAATCGGCTGTTTGGTTTGTGGGCAGTTGTAATTGTCGCAAGTATCCTTTCCACTATCATCGCCAGTATCCTAACCAACATTGTGCTAACTATTCTAGAAGCCATCCAATCTAAAAAGTATGAAGAGCCACGCTTCGCGTCTGATGAACGTGATGAGTTAATCAGTTTGAAAGGCACAAGGCTTGCTTACTTCATCTTTTCCATTGGAGTTTTCATTTCGATATTAGTATTTGCTTTTGGCAATCCCCCAGTGATAATGGTCAGCCTGATTATTTTCTTTGGCGTGTTGGCTCAAATTGCTGGGGATATTTTGCAAATCTATTTGTACCGCCGAGGATTTTAAGATGGGCAAGCGACGCATCAGAAACAACATTCGGAAATTGCGCTTCAATGCTAACGAGATGACTCAGGAGCAACTTGCGGAAAAAGTCGGCGTCACCCGACAAACCATCATCGCTATCGAAAAAGATAAGTATCCCCCATCTTTAGAATTAGCCTTTCGCATTGCACTTGTGTTTAATGTTCCATTAGATGAAGTGTTTTCTTACGTTGAAGAAGATGCAAAATAAATCATTCCTGCGCGGAGGACGGCACAGGGAGCAACTCAGTTGAAGAAGATACAAAATAAAAATTATTAGGAGAAAATCATGAAAGCAGTTGTTTACACAGAATATGGCACACCCGATGTGCTGAAAGTAAAAGAAATTGAAAAACCCACACCAAAAGACAACGAGATATTAATTCGCGTTCACGCAACATCTGTTAATATTGGCGATTTGTGGGCACGGAATTTCAAAGCCATTTCGCCAAGCAAATTTTCTATGCCGTTTCCGTTTTGGCTTCCAGCCAGATTATATTTTGGGGTCAGCAAACCAAACGTCCGCGTGTTAGGAAGCGAATTTTCTGGGAAAGTTGAATCGGTTGGGAAGAATGTCAAATCATTCAAAGCCGGTGATTCTGTCTTTGGATATCGAGGTCAAAGTTTAGGTGCTAATGCTGAATATTTATGCGTGTCAGAAAATAGTTTGGTGACACATAAACCTGCAAACATAAGTTATGAAGAAGCCGCAACAATTCCGTATGGGGCACTAACTGCTTTGAGTTTATTGCGAACAGTCAAAATTCAAAAAAGGCAAAAGGTTTTAATTAATGGCGCCTCAGGTGGGATTGGTTCAGCCGCATTGCAACTTGCAAAATACTATGGCGCAGAAGTGACTGCCGTATGTAGCACACCAAGATTGGGATTTGTAAAATCTTTAGGGGCAGATAAAGTGATAGATTACACCAAAGAAGATTTTACAAAAAACGGTGAGACTTATGATTTGATTTTTGATATTATGAATAAAAGTTCTTTTGAAAAATGTAAAGATTCACTAACGCCAAAAGGCGTTTATCTTTTAGCAAGTTTCAAGATGAAGCAAGTTTTTCAAATGATGCGAACTGCAAAGTCTAATAGCAAAAAAGTGATTTGTGCTATGTCATCTGAAAAATTAGAAGATTTGATTTTCATCAAAGAATTGGTTGAGGCTGGAAAGATAAAAGCGATTGTGGATAAACGCTACCCGATGGAACGAACGGCAGAAGCACATCAGTATATTGAGTCGGGGAATAAAAAAGGAAGTGTAATAGTTACGATGGTGTAAGTTAATAACATTGCGAGAGCGATTAAGCAGTATTATGATTGTCAAAGCAATGTTTTATTACCAACCAGAAGGAATTAACATGACCTCATTAAAACTTCTCGCCGTTTTTGCACACCCTGACGATGAATCAATGGGCATGGGTGCGACGATTGCTAAATATTCAGCACAAGGCGTGGAGCCTCATCTCGTATGCGCTTCACGCGGAGAAAGAGGCTGGGCTGGTGACCCCAAGCAGAATCCAGGCTTGAAGCGACTTGGCGAAATCCGCACAAAAGAATTGGAAAATGCAGTCAACATTTTGGGAATGAAGAGTCTATCTTTTCTTGATTATATTGACGGCGATGTTGACCAAGCAAATCATCATGAAGCGATTGGAAAAATTGTCACGCATATTCGTAGAATCAAACCGCAAGTGGTGGTGACGTTTGCTTCGGACGGAGCGTATGGTCACCCTGACCATATTGCGATTGGACAATTTACAAACGCCGCAATTGTGTGTGCCGCAGATTCAACATACAAAGATAATGAAAATCTTGAATCGCACCGCGTTTCAAAATTGTATTACATGGTGGATAGCGAAAATTTTATCAATTTGATTGAGCCGTTTATCGGTGATATGACTTTTCCTGTTGATGACCAAATTCGCGGTGAAAACCCATGGAAAGAATGGATGATTACCACACGCATTGATACTGCCGATTATTGCCGTACAGCATGGAAAGCGATTCTATGTCATCAAAGCCAATTGGCAACTTTGGGTGAACTTGCCAACGCCCATGAAGATGCGGCAGTGGCAGTATTGGCAATGCAAGGAACTTTCTTCCGCGCTTTTAGTTTGGTGAATGGGGGCAGAGAAGTGGAGACAGATTTGTTTGAAGGGTTGAGATAGTTAGAAGGCGATATTTTGTATTAAAAAGTGAGTGCCAATTTTTCTCTTAACTCAAACTCGACTCTTATAATAAAATCCATATAGACAAAAAAAGATGGATGATGTCTTACAAATTTCAAAAAACAAACTTCAAGGGAGGCTAATCACATGAATAAACTCAAAGATAATAAACCTCTTCGATACATACTCGGTATCGTCTTTTTTATATTGTTATGTTGCAATTTGCCATCATTGGCATTGTGTTCTGCACAAGATATTTTCCGTCCCCCCAACACTGAAGTTCTTGTCTCTGCTTGTAAAAGACCTGGAGCGCGTGGTGTGCCAGATGGAGAAGTACTATTTGTGCGCGAAGTACGAGCTGGCAAAATGTATTTATTAGATTTGCGCACAAGTGAAAAAAGAAAACTCCCAAATGACCCGCTTTTGTTAGAAAAAGGAATTTTTCTCAGTTCAGATTTAGTTTGGTTAGAGGGAAGCACGACTCGACCCGGTGGGCCGGGTTATCATCCTCATTACATTTTAGATTTAACCGATGGAAAACGATATGAATTACTCGACCTTGATACACTCCCTCGTTTGACAGGCGGCAAATTTGACCCGAAAAATTATAGTTACATTCAATCTGCTCAATATATTTACATCCATCATTCAAAAAATACTTTGGTGGCCTTATCCTCTGATTTTCACACGAATCCAAATGGCAGGGTTGTATATTCTGATTCCACTGAAGAATTAGTGCAACTTACGAGAAATTTCAATATGGAGTATAAAATAATAGATCTTGGGCTTTATCATGCCGAAGTCTCTTCCCCTACAAATAAATATGTCGTCCGCAACGATGGTATTTATTTTTCAGGAACAAATTTTTCAGTTGTAAACCGTGAATATACAGGAGGGCGATTTATGGGGGGGTATTTTAAAAGCTGGTACTATGATGAAAGTGCAGTAGTTGTGCAAGGGGCAGGTTACTATTTGTTCAGTTTTCCAGGAGTTAGTTCAATTTTTTATATACCAAGCCCAATACTAAAACTTAATTTACCCTAAGAACTTCATAACAGGAAGATGACATGAAAGTACAACGTAATCTATTCAAATGGCTGGGAATGGCTTTTCTCTTTGCGGCATTTATCTCTTTCACATTTCTACTTCCACCTGTATTTGCCCAAGAAGAAAATCCTGAAACAGAAACTCCTACGCCTTCGGAAACCCCATTTATCCCCGAAGCCACACCTGAGCGGTGGAAGAGAAGTGGAGACTGATTTGTTTGAAGGGTTGAGATAGTTATATAATTCAATAAAAGGAGAATGCACAATGACACTATACAATTGGATGCTATGGCTACATATTTTGTTCGCAATTTTATTTTTCTTTGCTCATGGCGTTTCGATGGCAACAGCCTTTTTATTGCCCAAAGAAAAGGATGTGAAACGTATGTCAATGCTTTTGGATATGCCTAACATCACCATTCCATTGATGGGAATCAGCATGTTGATTCTGCTCATCACCAGCATTTATATGGGCTATGCCGTGCAATGGTGGAGCAGAGGCTGGTGGGGACTATCTACATTAATTTTCTTTTTGATGGCTGCATGGATGACATGGTATGGCCGAACGTATTACAGCCCGATTCGCAAAGCATTGGGTTTGGAATATATGACTGGCATGTCAACTCATAATCCAGCCGACGAAACTAAATCAGTGGATATGGAAGAAGTGCATAGGTTAATTGCCAAAACGAATCCGCACATGTTAGCAACGGTTGGGTTAGTGGTTTTAGGTTTGTTGTTATTCTTGATGAGATTTAAGCCGTTTTAAGGATACATTCTCTTCATTATATTTCACAAATCTTGGAACTCTGCCGCGCGTAATGTATTCTTCATCAACATCGCAATCGTCATCGGACCCACTCCACCGGGCACAGGCGTAATAAAACCTGCAACCTCTTTGGCTTCATTAAAATTAACATCACCCACTAATCGTTGTCCGCTTTTCTTGGTGGAGTCAGGAACTGCATTAATACCCACATCAATTACAGCCGCACCAGGTTTAATCCAATCGCCGCGTACAAATTCGGTTTTACCAATTGCCGCAATCACAATATCTGCTTGGCGAAGTGTATTTGGAATATCTTTTGTTTTTGAATGAACCACTGTCACGGTGGCGTTTTTTCCAATTAACAACAAAGCCGCAGGCATTCCCACAATGTTAGAACGACCTAATACCACTGCATTTGCGCCTTCAATTTTCACACCGCTTTTTTCAAGCAAATAAATACTTCCAAATGGCGTGCATGGAACAAATAATGGCTCACGTCCTTTTTGTGCCAAGCGACCAATATTCAAAGGAGAAAATCCATCCACATCTTTTTCAATGTTTATTAAAGATAAAACTTTTTCTTCATCAATATGAGATGGCATTGGTAATTGAACTAAAATGCCGCTAATATTTGGGTCAGCATTTAATTTTTTAACTAAAGTTTCAACTTGTTCTTGAGTTGCATCGGATGGCAAATGTTCACTGACTGAACCCATGCCTAATTCTTGGCATGCTTTTCCCTTTGATGCAACATACGCGGCAGAGTCTGGTCTATCACCAATTAAAACCGTTGCTAAAGTTGGTTTGCGTTTTCCTTCCGCAATTCGTTTTGCAACTGCGGCGGCAACTTCATCACGTACTTGTTGTCCAATTAGTTTTCCATCAATCAATTGTGCTGTCATTCAATTTCTCCTTTAATTTTTTCGCCATCCACTTCGATCAATTTCACTTTATCCACTTCATTCCAACGCGGTGACGAAGCAATTGCACTCACCCGTAAATAATTTTCAGACCAACCTTCCATCTTCCAGCCAAACTCATCATATTCAGTTGTTGATTCCCATAAAACTGAAACTTTTTTACCGATAAATTTTTGACGATAGATTTTTGCAGATGCCTCAATCACTTCTTGTAAGATGTGATTCCGCTTCTTTCTTAATTCAGGCTTGACCTGCCCCTTCATCCTTGATGCTCCTGTTCCGGGGCGTGATGAATAAGTAAAGACATGCCCACCAGTAAATTTCATTTCTTTTACAAAGTCTAATGTTTCAAAAAACTCTTCTTCGGTTTCACCGGGGAAGCCTGCAATAATATCTGTGGTGATAGCAACATCTGGGATTTGTTTTCTGGCAGAATTAACTAATTCACGAAATGAAGCGGTTGTGGTTTTGCGAAGCATACGCTTCAAGGTAGCATCACTGCCGGATTGCAGAGGCAAGTGTAAGTGAGGCATGAGGCGTTTGTCAGACCACAGAGAAAAGAAATCTGCATCTAAATCCCACGGTTCGAGAGAAGATAATCTCAATCGCTTGACATCTGTTTCTCTTAATATCGCTTTGACTAAATCGCGAAGATGATGGTTTCCAAAATCTTGTCCCCACGAACCAAGATGCACACCCGTTAAAACAATTTCTTTTGAATCGCCAGCGAGCGCGGAATTTATATCCGCAATCACATTTGCAAGTGAACGACTTTTGCTTTCTCCACGCGCAACAGTGGTGATGCAAAATGTGCATTTGTTATCACAACCATCCTGCACTTTGATAAAGGCGCGCGTGCGACGATGAAGTCCAGGGATTGGTGTGCGGTCAATCGGTTCAATATCAAAATTTTCTCGTGGAATATTCAAAACATCCGCTACAAGAAAATCTTTTTTATCATTGGTGATAACTTGCAAAACATTTGGAAGTGCAGATGCTTCTTTGGGTTGGAGTGTCGTCCAACAACCTGTTGGGATAATTTCTTGCACACCTGCACGCGCAATGTTGCGAATCTTGCTTCGAGAATCAGATGCGGCTTGTGTGGTGACGGCGCATGTATTCACCACAGCCATTTCAGCAGAATCAGCAGATGCAACAATTTCATGCCCTGCTGAGCGAAATTGCCTTGCCATGTTTTCTATTTCTGCTTGGTTGAGCCTGCAACCAATGGTATCGAGAAAAATTTTCATATCGAATTTGTAGGGGCGAGGTACCCTCGCCCCTACTTTGTATTAAGGTTGTAACACCACAAAATTATCAAACACAATATCCACGCCTGGCGTAGCAAATGTGCCTGCGATTAAACCCACATCACCAGATGTTAATGTTGAATCTTGTACTTGTGCTACTTGAAAGCCATTGATGTAAAAAGTTAATGTTTGCCCAGCGCAATCGCCACGCAGATGATTAATCGCAAGCCCTTTGTTGATATTAGATGAAGATAACATTTCACTTTGCCCAAGCAAAACCGCTTGACCATCTTTGAATAAGCCTATGCCGTAAAATCCATCAGAAGTGATGATGAAGAAATAATAATCTTTGCCATTGAAGCGGCAAAGCAAGCCGATACGGTTTTCATCTGGACCTGCTAATTTGCCGGTATCTACTTCCATGCGCACATCGGCAAAATTTTTATTCGGCGTTGACCAAAAATTGGTTTGCAAAGCATTAACCATAATTCGATAACCGCCGCCGTCATAATCCATTACACCTTCGGGAACAAGCATTCTGTCCCAGCCTGTGGTGGCAGATGCAAAATCATCTTGAAATAAAACAGAACCTGACGGCAAGGCTTGTGGCTGTTGAGTAGGTAAGGCTGAACAAGCCGAGAGACAAATTAACGTAAGAAAAACAATAAATATTTTTCTCATAACAATTTATGGTGTTGCGGTTGCCGTTGCGCCGCCTTCAAGAGTTGGGATAGGAATTGGAGTCCAACCCATCAGTTTTGCTTGTTCATCTAAATACAATTTTGCAAAGCCGAGAACTTGCTCAAATAGAGGACCGGTAACAGAGTTCAAAGTGTTTTGGTCAAGGTTTGGGTTGGCAGAAGTAATTGAAAGAACAGTTGTAAATAATTCTATACCTGCGTTCATATATGAAAGTTGATGTTGTTTCAATCTTGTTAAACAAGCAGGCACGGTTTGGTCTTCTGCCAGGCGGTTGATGCGTTGCATTTCTTGTACAAGCGAAACAGTATTTTCAATTCGCAAGGTTTGCGCCAAACCAAAAGTATCATCAAATTCGCGCGTTAAAGCATGTAAACGATTGACTTCGGCTGGAATGTTTTCAGGCGAGCAAACATCTGGGGTAAAGGTAGGTAAAGGGGTAAAAGTGGGCAAATCTGGCAATGGCGTAGAGGTGGGCGTACTTTGTGTAAAACCAGCAGACCCAAATATCAAAGACAGCACCAAAATTAAACTCACTGCCGTCACAATCAAAATCATCGGAAGGTTACGTTTCATATTACAAACTCCAAAATCATAAATTTACTAACGGCTTATTCTAATATAGATTATTAAACTACGGAAAATATTGATCTAGTAACTGCTGAGCAAACGGGCGATATATCCCAGAAACATCTGCATCGCGGACGTATGTTAAAGAGTTATACGCCGCAGGTCGGTTCCCTTGCGTTAAATAAGTTAGTGCTAAATGCAAATGAGCGGGAAAATATTGCGGTGAAATTTCAATCGCCTTTAATAAAGTTAATTCAGCATTGCTATAACGCCCTGATAAAAAATAAACATAACCAAGTGCATCTAAATTTGCGGCATCGTTCTGAGATAAACTCACGGCTTGTTCAGCGGCAGGCAAGCCAATTTCTTCAATATAAAAATTGTTGTCGGCACAAAACATGGCGAGCAAACGCCAATAGATTGGGTCATCAGGCGTAAGGCTAATAGCTTGTTGATAGGCTTCTAAGGCGGCAATCAAATCGCCAAGTTTGGCGTGGGCTTCACCCATGCCTGCTAACCATGCAGGGTTGGTCGGCTCTATTTGATTGGCTAATGAGTACTCTATTAATGCCCGCGCATAGTTTGATTGACGACCCCAATATAATGCCCGCAAACCACGCACCGTTGCAGATTTAAGATTCAACGACAAGGCTTTATCTAATTCCACGCTTCCATCTTGACCGAGTTGCTGTTTCGCTTCTCCCAGCCATGCCCACGCTTCGGCATTTTGATTGTTAGACTCAAGCGCTTTCTCAAATGCAAACAAAGCCAAATCCCATTCTTGCACCAAGCCCAATGCTCTGCCAATCGTCACATATTTATCCGATTGATTATTTTGAACATCAGCAATGCTCAAAGCAGTGACCAAGGTCTCAGTCGCAGAATCAACTTCCACGTTAAGAGTCGAGGCGCGATTCAGTTTATCAAAGGCTTCATTTGGAGAAAATATCATCAACAAAATACCCAGCCGATAATGTGCGTAGGCATCTTGAGTATCCAATTGAATTTGATTTTGTAATGCGTTTTTTTCTGCTTCCCATTTTTTTTGAGTTCGATATGCTGAAGCCAATAACCGATACAACGTTGCCGACTGAAATTCTTGTGCACCCATTTCAAAAGTTGAAATGGCTTTTTCTGTATTACCCGTTTGAAAGTATGAAGTACCAAGCCAAACCCAACCTTGTTCTGAAAGTTGATTTACTTCTTGAAAATAAAAAATGGCTTTAGCGTAATCACCAGCCTGTGCCGAAGCAATACCCGCCTGTTCCCATAAATCATTTTGCCAGAAAAATATTTTGGCGGCTTGGGCATAAAACTCGGATGCAGTTTTGTACTCTCTTTCGTGATTTGCGCTTTCAGCATTTTTTACATTAATATATCCACTAATGAAGATTGGGGTTATAAAGGCTAAGAGTAAAAGAATTGCAATGAAGCCTGCTGTTTTTTTCCGTTGAGACATGATAACAATTCTACGCGATAATTGAAGTAGCAGTATAATCACGCCTGATGAACGCTTTCACTAGTTTAGTTCTAACACAACTCACTGTGCCACCTGGCGATTTAATTTACTTTATTGTGCTGGTGTTTGTGGTAGCCAGCGCGTTTCAGTCTGCATTTAATCACTGGCGAGCAAGTGAATTTCCGCAAGCGCGGCGGGCTTTTGTGGGGCTAGGTATTTTATTAGGCGCGCAAATGTTAATGTTTTTGTTCAGCGGGTTAGGATGGCAAAGCATCGTAGACCCAAAAACCGTTCTACCACCGATGGACCGTGCTTTCATTATGTTTTGCATTATCTGGGTCACATGGTTATATGCTTACCCCGAACCCAACCGCATTGCCGATGCCATTGCAACCATATTAAGTTTATTTGTACTTACAGCACTTGGTATCAGTCTACTAACTTGGCAACCACAAGTAGCCAGCCTGAGTTACAACCAAACTGTTGACGATTTTCTTTGGCAAGTTGGTTCGCTCATACTAGCCTTGTTTTGCATTGTAATTTTATTCCTTCGCACGCCCGATGGCATGTGGTATGGAATTATTTTATTAACGCTCGGTTTCTTTGGTCATCTTGCTCATTTATTTACAAGAATAGATGGAAATTATTCTGGCATTGTGAGATTAGCCTACATGGCGGCATTTCCCATTCTTTTGACATTGCCACAACGCTTCCCAATTCCTACGGGGACAATTGGTTCTGCACCGCCAAAGCCTACTACCCTGAAAGCTGATACAACAGGGCGACCCGAACGCCGCCGTTACAGCACTGACCCAAAAACTTTCCATGCCTTGTTAGCAGTAGCGGCTGAAACCAACCCAACCAAAATGAGCCAAGCCATTACGCGAGCCATTGCCCAAACCATGCTGGCTGATTTGTGTTTTATGATTTATCTCACCGATAGCAATAAACAAATGGTGATTGCAGGTGGCTACGACTTAATCCGTGAAGATAGTTTAGAAGGTGGCTCATTAAATAAATCTTCAATCCCAATGCTTGCCAACACCATTCAACGTGGCAAACCTTTACGTTTGCCTGCCAGCAGTACTTCTGCCGATATTCGTGGTTTAGGAGATATTCTTGGTTTGAATAATCCTGGTCACTTATTATGTATTCCAATACTAACGCCAGAAAAAGAATCATTGGGTGGCATTTTATTGCTGTCACCCTATTCGGATAGAACATGGAGTGCCGAAGACCAAGCCTTTTTGGCTAATATTGCCGCATCGCTTGTGCCGATTATTCAACGCAATCAACGTATCAACACGCTTGAAGCACAAAACAGCATGGCAAAAGCCCAAGCCACTGATATGGAGCGACGCATCACCGAGTTGAAACAACAACTAGAAGAAGCGCGTGCTGAAGCGACAAAAAATAGCTCAACCGATGTAAACTCATTGATGGCGGCGCAAGATGAATCGCAACACATTATTGAGCAATTACAAACCGAAAACGCAGAATTGAGAGCAGGGAAAAATCTGCCAGAATCTTCTATTCAATTAGAAAGTGACTTGAAAGCCACTCTGCAAGAATTGGCTCATTTACAAAATCAGATTGCCGAAGCCAATATGAAAATCCTTGAAATGGAGAAAGCAGAAAAAAATCAAGTTGTTACAAAAAACACCGAGCAAGCCGAAGTGATTGCGTCTATTTCTCAAGAATTACGCCAACCATTATCTTCTATTGTAGGTTATACAGATTTATTACTTGGTGAATCGGTTGGGATTTTAGGCGCGTTACAAAGAAAATTTGTTGAAAGAATCAAGGCATCCACAGAACGCATCCGCAGTTTGACAGACGATATGATTCGCTTCAATACGTTAGCAACTGAATTAAATGAACTCAAGCCTGAGCCTGTAGATTTGAATGCAATTATTGACAATGCCATGTCATATACCAGCACACAATTCCGTGAGAAAAACATCACCATTCATTTGGATGTGCCAAAGAATCTCGCGCCCACGCATGGCGACCGCGAAGCCGTTCAACAAATTTTGATTCATCTGTTGCAAAATGCTGGTGCGGCAACTCCGTTTGAGGGCAATATCAGGTTGAAGGTCCAAACACGAAGCGAAGACGGTGCAGAATTTATCCTCATTCAAGTAACCGACAGTGGCGGCGGAATCGCATCAGAAGATTTGCCGCGTGTCTTTACCCGTTTGTATCGCGCTGATAATGTTTTGATTCAAGGCGTGGGCGATACAGGTGTGGGTTTATCTATTGCAAAAACTTTAACCGAAGCCCAACATGGAAGAATTTGGGTAGAAAGCGAACCTAGCGTTGGGGCAACGTTTAGTGTGTTGTTGCCTGTGGCTGGCGATACCGTATTAGAAACCCAAAATAAAAAAGGTAAAAAATAATGCGCTGGCGTGAGTTGGGAACTGCGCTCATCGTCGCGCTTGCTTCCATTGGATTAATGTTTGGGGCGTTATCTATTTCATTGGTTGAATTTATTCCTGAAGCAACACCATCACCAACTTTTGCTTTGCCTGCATCACCAGTTCCTGTTACTGCAACTGCAACTTTACCTCCTACCTCAACTCAAGACTCTAATTTAGCAACTGTTACTTTTACTGTAACGAACACATTGCCCGCATCAGTTTCATGCCCACAACCAGCAGGCTGGATTGCATACACAATTCAAGCAAACGATACATTAGATAGTTTGGCACAACGCTATCGAATAGATAAAAACATCTTACGAAGTAGTAATTGTTTAGTGAGTGATAACTTAATTCCAGGCACATTGTTTTTTGTGCCACCCGCGCCAACAAGTACAGCGGCTGTATGCTCAGCAGGTGCAGTCGGTTGGGTAAAAAGTTATGTTGTCATTCGCGGCGATACGATGTATTCGATTGCAACCAATCACTATACAACTGTGACATTATTGAGAACAGTAAATTGTAAAAATACCGATTTCATTGTTGCTGGTGAAGTATTATGGGTGCCAAATATTGCCACCCGCACACCATACCCAACGCCAATGCCGGGCGTAACTGCATCGCCTTACCCAACTGACCCATTAACTCAAACCGCATTGCCTTTTACAAGCACTGTGCAACCAAGCAACACACCTATCCCGAATACATCTACAGCCATTTCTACCCCAACAGCCATGCCGACCTTAACTGCCAGCCCTACACCATTTGGAACACCATAACATTCGTGCTTACATTCCACAAATGAAATTAAAATATTTTTCTGTCTGTATCGTTATTTTATTTTTACTATCTGCCTGTGGCGCAAGCGCACCTGCAACTCCCCAACAATCTTTTGCACCATTCATCTTAATCACATCTGCACCAAATGCTAGTCCCACGCCCACTCCATTTCAACCATCGCTTGCGACTCCGACTCAGCCTTCGCTTTTTTCATTTGACCTAAACACCGCTTCGCCATTAATTCTACCGAGTCAAACACCCTCAGCCTCTCCTACGCCTCAAACGACTCCTACTGCCACTATTTCAGCCGACCAACTTTTCCCAACGCAAGCGGCGCCACCTGCACAGCAACCCACGCTTGACCTTGCCTCTCTACCCCCGCTGACAAATAATGAAACAATCAACTTCTTATTAATTGGTTCAGATAGAAGACCCACAGGAACATCTCATCGCACAGATACGATGTTAATTGCAATTGTTTGGTACAAAGAAGGGCAACTTTCTTTAATTTCCATTCCGCGTGATTTATGGATTTATATTCCAACGGTTGGAATGCAAAGAATCAACACGGCTTTTCAAAGTGGCGAATCGGGTGGTTACCCCGGTGGCGGAAACGGCTTACTCAAAGATACTATTTTACAAAGTCTCGGCATCCGCATTGACCATGTGGCTATGGTTGAGTTTGATGGCTTTCGAAAAATTGTGGACACACTTGGCGGTATTGAAGTTCCAGTAGCATGCCCCTACACGGATTGGCGTTTGAAACACCCTTCTTACGACCCAAACAATGAAAACAATTGGTGGTTATATACAGTTGGACCTGGTGAAGTATATATGGATGGTGATTTAGCCTTATGGTATGCACGCTCTCGCATGAGGTCTAGCGATTTTGATAGAGGTCGCCGTCAACAAGAAGTGTTACGGACATTGTTTCAGAAAGCATTACAAACCGATACATTTAGCAAAATTCCGCAACTGTATAATGACTTTGCTAGTACAGTCATTACTGATGTTGGATTAAATGATTTACTACGCCTAGCGCCTTATGCAGTGAACTTTACGAACGCAAATATTCGCAGTTATTACATTCGTCCGCCGTATGTACAAGGTTGGACGACGCCTGGCGGTGCAAGTGTTCTGCTTCCGCAGGAAGAACAACTTCGGCAAATGTTAACCGAAGCGACAACTTTATCCACGTATGCGGCAGTCCGCGAAACGATTACAGTAGATGTGCAAAATGGTTCGTACCTCGATACTCTAGAATCCCTCGCCGCTTCACGACTTAATTACGCGGGTTACCAAACCTCTACATCCGCCGCTGATAATCGAAACTATGCCAATTCGGTGCTGGTAGATTTCACTGCCAATCAAGACCCATCACAACGCCAAACCATTATCAATGTGCTTGGTATTTATTCAGCCAATGTAATTTCATTACCAGACCCAAACAGCACTGTGCAATATCGTGTGATTTTAGGTTCAGAATATCAGCCGTGCTTCAAACCAGAAGAGTTGACGCATTAACCCAGTTGACAACTCCTTCAAAACTCGCTAAACTATACGCAATGGCAAAAACTTCTACTCCAGCCAATATCAATTCAAAAACGCTACTCCCCACCGCTATTAATGGTTGGGAAATGTTCATGCTTGACCAAGGTCGTTCGCCAAACACAGTCAAAGCATTTTTATCGGATGTTAATTTATTAACACAATATGTAGCACCTGATAAAAATATCGGAAGCACCACCACCGAAGAATTAAATAAATTTTTCGAGTGGATGGAAAAGAAGCGTGGCATTCCTTGTAGCCCCAAAACATTATCACGCCGTATCACTGCTGTAAAATCTTTTTTTCGTTGGTTGCATCAATATGGTGCTATTTCAGTTGACCCTGCTGAAAAAGTTTTGCAACGCTCAGCAATTAGTCCACTTCCACAAGTGTTGACGAATGATGAATATGATGCCGTTTTACTTTCAGCAGACCGTCATCGCCGAGATAAAAAAGCCGATGCTCGCCCTTATACTTTAGTTTATCTTTTACTAACAACAGGTATCAAGAAAAGCGAATGCTTAGGCATTCACCTTAATCACATTGACCTTGATGCAAAAAACGGACCAACCTTATTTGTCCGTTATGCTAGCCCAGCCAACCGTTACAAAGAACGAAAAATAGAATTAGAAGAAGATTGGGTTGCCGCCTACAAAGAATATCTTGCCCAATACCAACCTGTTGACCAAGTCTTTGCATGGTCGCCACGCAGATTAGAATATTTACTTGAAGATATTGGTGAAGAAGCAGGCTTGAGCAAACACCTTTCTTTCGATATGTGCCGTTGGACTTGTGCCTTACACGATTATCAAAACGGTATCGAACCAGATGCAATCCGTCAAAAACTCGGTGTATCAAAAATTCAATGGCGTGAGTTATTGATTAAGATAAAACAACTCAATGGTGAAACAAAATAAAAACATCCCGCAAGATGCGGGATGTTTTATTCAAGATTATCCTGTGGGCGCGTAATTGAAAAATAAATGACATGCATCGTTTCATCCGTTAAACGATGCACATGCGCAGGGCGAAAGCCCGGCACCCAAATAATTTCATCGCCTGCACATAACAGGGGCCAACGGTCACGCGCACGTTGCGGCACTTTTTCATTGACAAAAAAATCAGATATCTTTTGAGTATGACCTTCCATGCCTAACGGAGAGAAATGGTCACCTGCTCGCCTCACTCTTAATTCAAGTTGGTCAGGTAAACCTTCAGCATCTAACCACACTTGATATTGGTCATCGTTCCCTTCGGCTTGTTCTTTGGCTAAGGCAGGTAAACGCCAATGTTCAGAATTAAACTTCCAACCACCTGCTAAAGTAATTTGATTTGAAATAGAAACCGAAATGGATTCATCGCTTGGCATTTGGGGCCAAATATCAAATGGCAATTCTGCGTTAGATGTGCATACATAAATGAGATTGGATTCACGCACCAAACACAAGCCGCCTTTCAAATCTATATTTGCAGAAGCATCAGTTGAGTTAATCACTTGAACAGCACGTTCTAATGATTGAAAATTGACATCAATGTTTGGGCGAAGAGTCCGCATGGCATGCTTGACCAAGTTCCGTTGTAATCCTTTTGAAGCGGATGAAAGTCGAGTTACATCAAAAGATAAAAATGTTTCATGGGTTTCAACAAGGATTTCCCCCCATATCGCCTGTAAAGACTCAACAATAAATCCATAATCACTTTTCAAAGATTGTGACATACGCACAACAGCTTCACGAAATTTTGGGTTGTAAGTTTCCAACGTAGGAATCAAAAGATGACGAATACGATTGCGTTGAAAGTTCAAAGAATCATTTGTTGAATCATAATGCGGGCGTAAGCCATTAACTGCACAATACACAACCGTCTCTTCACGCCATACATCCAACAATGGGCGAATCACTGGAATATCAGGGTCGAAAGCTTTAATCATTGAGCGATACGACATGCCTTTCAAACCGTTCATGCCACTGCCACGCAAAAAGTGCATAAGAATTGTTTCTACTTGGTCATCTGCTGTGTGACCAACAGCCACCGCTTGGGCTTTATATTTACGTGCGAGATTAAACATAAAACGATAACGCAAATTTCGTGCAGATTCTTCAATTGATAATTTATTTTTTTCAGCATGGGCTTGCACATCTGCACCATCAATCACACAACGTAACATTAAGCGAGTTGCAGTTTTTTCTACCATGCGTCCATCTGCTTGTGACTCGGTTCTTAATTTATGGTCAAAATACGCTACGATAATTTGATAACCCGCTTGGCGTAACACTTCCATTAAACACAAACTATCAGGTCCACCAGACACACCGACAATAATCGGTTTGTCTTTGACAAGACCACATTCTTTTTCAAGAATTTTTTCGACAGATTCAATCATAACTAAATTTGATACAGTTCAACTAGCACGCCACCTGTTGACTCTGGATGAATAAAAGCATATTGCTTGCCATCATCCGCTTTGCGCGGTTCTTCATTGATTAACCGAATATTTTTTTGTTTGAGTTGAGATAACATACCCACAATATCATCTACTTGCAAACAAATATGATGCATCCCTGCGCCTCGTTTGGCAAGATATTTTGCAATGCCAGAATCATCTGTTGTCGGCATCACCAATTCAACTTCAGCACCATCTAATGGCAAAAACGCAACTTGTGATTTTTCAGCAGGCACATCGCGTAATTCATGCAATTCCATTCCTAAAGCATCACGCCAAAAAGCAAGTGATTTTTCCATGTCTTCAACAACAACAGCAACGTGATGAATGGATTTTATTTTGGGCATTTATATTCTCCTCATGTCATTGCGAGCCGCGCACTTGTTTTTGCGGCGAAGCAATCTCTTAAACAGTCTTGGGATTGATTCATATTTTTGGTCTCGATACGCCATTCGCAAAAACGCTCACGGCTACTCGACCAACGATTTGAAATGACGAATTACCTTAATATTTCCAATGCAACAGGCAAAGCAAGTTTTGCCCACTCAGCATACATTTTTCCAGAGGGATGCAAACCATCGGGTGCAATTAAATCAGCATCATTGACTGCCTCACGGGAGATAGGTGTCACATCTACATAAGCGATTCCTAATTTTTCTGATTCTTCTTTATTGATTTGATTAAACGCATCAATCTCGCTTGCAATTGTTTCTGCATTTCGACCTTTGGCAAACGGGGTGACTCCCCAATCTGGAATCGAAACGACAAAAACTTTGTTTTTGTCTCCACCCGCATATTCAATGGCTTTATTTAATAAGAAAACAAATTCCTGACGATATTCTTCCTTATCATATCCACGATATTGATTGTTGACGCCAATCAACAATGAAACCATATCATAAGGAGGTGTGAGAGTTTCTTTTTGGATCCCTTGCCATAATTCAGATGTCGTCCAACCTGTGCGAGCGATAATTTTGACTTCAATATTCCCACCGATTAATTCAGCCAATTGATTGGACCAACGTTCATTTTCAGGCACGCTTTCGCCAATGGTGTATGAATCACCAAGGGCAAGATAACGAATTGTAGAATTTGAGGGAAGAGAAGCAGGTGTTGGGGTTGTCGTCACAGAGCCTCCGCAGGAAGTAAGAAAAAAGAAAATAAGAAATATGCCAATTTTATTTTTGAACATACTCTGATTTTAATGCAACAAAGCCATTCTAGCGAATGGCTTTTGAAATTAGAAAAATGCTTTTTTAATTTATTTTTTTACGGTTTGCATAAAAATTTCAACGGCTTTGGGGTCGAAGTGTGTGTTATTGAGTGAATAAATATGCTCAATCACTTGTTCCTCTCCCCATGCTTGGCGATAAGGTCTGTCTGAACGCAGAGCGTCCCACACATCCACAACGGCAAATAATCGAGCAGATAACGGAATTTGTTCTGCATGCAAGCCACGTGGGTATCCACTACCGTCCCATTTTTCGTGATGACAATAGGGAATATCTAAGGCTGGGTGTAAATAATTGATTGGTAATAACAATTCATAAGCATACGTTGGGTGCATACGCATAATTCCCCACTCTTCTGAAGTAAGTTTATCCGGCTTAAGCAAAATGTTATCAGGAATACCCATTTTGCCAATATCATGTAATAAAGCACCACGTCGCACATGGACTAAATCTGAACTGCTCATGCCAGCAATACGAGCCAGTTTCAACGTCATTTGAGTAACCCGCAAAGTGTGCCCCTCCGTTTCTTTATCGCGTAAATCTAAAGCATGAGACCAGCCTTCAATGGTCGTGTCGTAAGCAAGCGCAAGGTCTAAGTTTGAGCGTTGTAATTCTTCAAAAGATTTCACACTGTCAATTGCCATAGCCGTTTGACCTGCCAATGTTTCAAAGAAATCAATCCAATCTTGTGAGGCTTTAAATGGTCGGCGGAAGATAACGTTGAAAACGCCTATCAGGTTTCCCTTCACGATAAGAGGCGTGGAATAAACTGCGCATCCATCTTCTTTGATAATAGCGACTAGAAATGGGTCTTGCGATTCATCTTCATCAATCATATCTACAAATACTGTGCGGCGTTCTAAAGCGGCTTTTCCGTTTATGCCATCATCTAATCTCGAAATAAAAGATTGCAATTCTTCGGTGTGATTACCCGTGACCGCAATGGTTTCAAGCATCATCATTGATTGATTAAATAATTCGATTTGTACAATATCCACATGTAAGCGCATTTTTGCTTCATCAAGTACTGTTCGTAAGGTTAAACGTAAATCGGTTGTACCGAGAATCGCAAGGTCAATGGCGCGTAATGATTTCAAACGATAAAGTTGTTGTTGCATAGCTTCTTCGTTGCGTTTACGTTCAGTAATATCCACCGAGAGAATAAACAAACCTTCAGCAACAGGTTCAATACTTAACTCAAACCAGCCTGATTGACCATCTGGATAAATAAAATGGTTTTCGATGCGAGCAGGTGTACGTTCTTTCATACAATTTCTGAGCGTATCAAACAAAGGCGTTTCATCAATACCAGGATACACCTCCATCATCGTGCGTCCAAGCAACTCATCTTTGGTAACATGTCCTTGATTTGCAACCACATCATTTACATATAAATAACGCCAATCGAAACCAATTATCTGACAACCCTCTAACATTGTATCTAACACGCGCACATATTTTTGACTGACCTCTATTAATTCATCCGAACGTTCTTTTACTCGTTTATCCAATTCTTGATTGAGTTGATGTAATTCATTTTGTGCAAATCGGCGCTCTTGCACTTCACGAGTCACTAAATAAAACGAAGCCAACAATAACAAAAGACTCAAGGTTGCGGCAGAGGTCATGGCAATCATTGTGTTTCGCAAATATGCAGAAGACATATTTGACCAATACAAAAGCAAATCATTTTCTACCATTTCCATCTCTGCGATGATTTGGCGGATTGAGTCCATTGTCTCCTTTCCCGAACCACTTAAGATAACTTCTTGAGCAGATTCAAACCCCGCTTCTTTTCTTAGATGTACCACCTGCTCAATAACCCTCAACCTTTCATCTACTAAAGGTATTAACTGTTCTAACCGTGTTTGTTGCTCTGGTTTATCTGCTATAAGAGTTTGAATCTCATTCAAATTTTGGGTAATACCAGTTTTAGAATCTATTGCTTTGTAATACGGTTCAAGATATGCATCATCACCCGTGATAACATAACCACGTTGAGCAGTCTCCGCATCTACAATTAAAGTTAAAGTTTCTTCTAACTTGGTGAGTGTCAATAAAGTCTGGCTGATTTGGGTATTACTGTCTATGAGAGTAGTCAAATTGACGAACGAAAACGTCCCCGCTATGAGCAAAATTGTAATGGCAAAAATGAAACTTAAATTTGAAAAATTACCGTTAATGAGACGTTTCATCAAATCCAATTTTGTAGCACAAAGTAAACTCTACAAGATATTAGAACGAATTATCTCCTTTTCAGGCTTCAAAATAGGCTTCAAATGTAACTCTTAAGTATTAAAAATATGTGAAATAAGGCTATTTTTTCAAAAACAAGGCTGGGATTCGCATGACTTTTTGCCACTTACTTAATGAAGCACGGCGAGTAAAAACGTCGTAATCATTTTTCTCAATCACATCCAAAATGCCTTCATAAAAAATAGATGCGGCACGAATCGCAAGTTGACCTTCGCGTTCTAGCAAATGAATACCGGGAGAGGCATCTTTGTATAAGTGGCGGGTGCGATGGATTTGGAAACGCATAAACTCACGCCAATTTTCGGTCACTTTTCCTTGAGCAATATCGTCTTCTGAAATATTAAATTGTTTGAGTTCTTCACGCGGGAGGTATAAACGCCCATTGCGATAATCTTCACCCACATCACGCAGGATGTTGGTCATTTGCAAGGCTACACCTAATTTAATGGCATACGGTACGGCTTCGGTGCTTTTGAAGCCAACGATATACATGCTCATTAAACCAACTGTAGAAGCCACGCCATAACAATATGTAGCCAGTTCGTCAAAAGTTTGGTAACAGGTTTCAGATAAATCGCGGGCAACGCCATCTATTAATTGCAAAGCGTAATGATGCGGGATGTGGTATCGGGCTAAGGTATCTGCCCAGGCTAAAGCAACCAAGTCACCAGTCGGGGATGAAGCGGTTTTCACAATCTCGCGCCAGTAGTTCAGCTCAAAATCGCGGTCTTTTTTGTATTCGATTTCATCCACAATATCATCTACTGTGCGGCAAAAGGCATACAAAGCCCGCACGGCAGAACGCTTTTCTTCGGGCAATAAACCAGAGGCGAGATAAAACGATTTGCTGTGTTTGGCTGTTACCCGTTCGGCTTGTTGGTAGGCTTGTTGCAATGAAGCGTCGCCAGCCCAATAGGAGAAAAAAGGCTTAACAGGCGGGTGCGGGTGAATGTTGCCAGCGAGGTCGAGCAGGCGGGTTTCCCATTGGGTTGTGGTTTGCATAAGTTCATCCTTGTTAAAGTATTCTGAAGTGCCCATAATTGATTTATGTATTTTACGGGTTAAATTGTTTTTGTCAAGGTTTTGTATAATTAAAACTTGACAAATTATAGACATTGTGTAGAATAGAAGCATTCAAGGAGATTTTTATGAAACCTACCGCTTTGGTCATTGGTGCTGGAATTGGTGGAATTGCCACCGCCGCCCGCCTCGCAAAAAATGGATACGATGTGATTGTTTTGGAAAAAAACGATACGCCCGGCGGTCGTTGCAACCAATTTATTGAGGAGGGTCATCGCTTCGATATTGGTCCCACCCTGTTTCTGATGCCCGAAGTTTGGGAAGAAACCTTTGCCTCTATTGGCGAAAAAATGAGTGACCATTTGGATTTACGCCGCATTGACCCAACCTACAAAGTGTATTTTGATGACGGCTTGCAATTGGAATTAACTTCTGACATTGGCAAGATGCAAACACAATTAGAAAAAATTGAAAAAACGGCTTTTAGCGGGTTTTTGAATTACATTGCCGAAGGTAATAAGCATTACAAAGTTTCTTTAGAAAAATTTGTTGGCAGAAATTTTATGAATATTTTTGAATATTTCAGTTTGAAAAATTTGCCACTTATTTTTCAATTAAAGGCTTTAGGCAAGCATTACACAAATACCAGCCGATTCTTCAAAGACGAAAGACTCAAAGCGGTATTTACTTTCCAAAACATGTATTTGGGATTAAGCCCGTATGATGCACCTGCCACCTACTCACTTTTGCAATATACAGAATTAGCCGAAGGTGTGTGGTATCCGATGGGCGGGATGTATGCAGGGATTCAAGCGTTGGTAAATGTTGCCGAAAAATTGGGTGTTAAGTTTGTGTATAACTCAGCGGTTAAGAAAATTAATGTTGAAAATAATAAAGTAACGAGTGTTCAGACCGCCGACGGCAGACGGCTAGAGGCTGACATTTTCGTCGGCAATGCAGATTTGCCATATATTTACAAAGAACTTTTACCAGATGCAAAAGAAGCAAAAAAATTAGACGAAAAACTTTACACCTGCTCCACGATTATGTTCTATTGGGGCGTGGATAAACAATATAAACAAATTGCACATCACAACGTATTTCTCGGTGGCGATTACAAAGCCTCATTTGATGATATTTTTGAAAAACATAATTTACCCGAATCACCTTCGTTTTATGTTCATGCGCCAGCACGCACAGACGAATCCGCCGCACCAAAAGGTGAAGATACATTGTATGTGTTAGTTCCAGTTGGACATTTAGATGCTAGGTCCAAACAAGATTGGGATGCAATTGTCAACCGTGCGCGTGAAACTGTATTCATGCGCTTGCACAAAGAATTTGGAATCAGCGATTTGAAAGAGCATATCAAGTTTGAGGTGGTGTACCAGCCTGAAACATGGAAGAAGCGTTTTAATCTTGAAAAAGGCGCGGCGTTTGGCTTGAGTCATAACTTTTGGCAAGTTGGGTATTTACGTCCACAAAATCGTCACAATAAATATAAAAATTTATATTTTGCTGGCGCATCCACACATCCCGGCACAGGTTTGCCAATCGTTTTACTTTCTGCTCGCTTAACAACGGAAAGAATTCTACAAGAGGCTAGTACAATTGCTGTGCAAAAGGTTGGCAAGCCAACCCTAAACCCAGCATAAAGGATAACTATGTTAAGCAAAATCCCCGCCTTTAATTTGAAAGCAGTTTTACGAGAAACCGGTCTAGCCGCTGATACCTTACGCGCATGGGAACGTCGTTATGGTTTGCCCATGCCCCAACGCACCGGAGGCGGGCATCGTTTGTATTCGCAATATGATATTGAAACCATCAAATGGTTGATGATGAGACAAACAGAAGGGCTTTCGATTTCTCGCGCCGTGGATTTGTGGAATGAAATTTCCGCTTCTGGCACTGACCCGTTGGCTGGTTCTGCACCATTGGGCTTGGGCAATACCTCATCAGCAACTAACACCTCTGAAACTACGATGGGCGCATTGCGTGCAGAATGGATTGCGGCTTGTTTAGGTTTTAACGAAATTCTCGCAGAGCAAACGTTAAACAAAGCCTTCTCAATGTTTCAAGTAGAAGATGTATGCCTTGAATTACTTCAAAAGGGCATGTCGGAAATTGGTAGGCTTTGGTACAGCAACCATGCCAGTGTGCAACAAGAGCATTTTGCATCAGGCTTAGCCATGCGCCGAATTGATGCTTTATTGAGTGCATCGCCTCCACCTTCACGTCCACAAACAATTTTGGTTGGTTGCCCCGCTGGAGAATGGCATACGTTTACACCATTGTTAGTCTCTTTGCTTTTACGCCGCCGTGGATTGAATGTAATTTATCTCGGCGCGAATGTGCCAGCCGAACGATTTGCAGAGACAGCAATCAAAGTAAAAGTGAACTTGGTTATTTTGGTAGCGCAAACGTTAGTCAGTGCGGCATCTTTACAAAACACTTTGCAAGCATTATCCAGCCAAGGCATTAAGACCGCTTTTGGCGGACGCATTTTCAATCTCCGCCCCAGCATTGTGGATTATGTGCAAGGTCATTTTCTCGGTACAACTATTGATAATTCAATTCAAGAAGTTGAAAAATTGCTAAAAGAGAAAGTTAAAGAGAAAAAACCAAAAACTGCCTCAGAGGCGCATCTAGCCGCATTGCATGGTTTCAATTCAAAACGCACGCTTATTGAAAGTGCTTTTAAAAAGAACATGCAACCATTATCCATTAGCCCTGAAGAATTAAATAATGGCGTTCACTTTTTAGGAAACAACATCGCCGCCGCTTTACAACTTGGAGATATGGAACATGCTTCTGAAGAAATGGATTGGCTGAAAACTTTGTTGAAAGCCTATAGCCGACCGCCACAAGAACTCTCCAAATTTATAGAAAGTTATTCCAATGCCATTGATGAACAAATCAACGGTCAAGGCGACCCAATCAAAAAATGGTTGCAAGAATATAGTGAAAGATAAAGGAAAGATATGTCATTTTTATCGTTATGGTCAATGAGTGGAATCGTAATCCTCGTCTTAATGGTCTTGTTATGGCTTTTGAGTTTAAGACTTAAAGATGCCAGCATTGTTGATATTTTCTGGGGTTTAGGATTCGTCATCACTTTTTGGGTTACAGCATTCATTAATCCAATATCATTTTCAAATCGCACGATATTGCTTGGGGCGCTCGTCACCATTTGGGGTTTGCGACTTGCCATTCATATCTATCAACGCAATCATGGTCAACCTGAAGATTTTCGTTATGCCAAATGGCGCGAAGAAAATGGAGCCAGTTGGTGGTGGAGAAGTTTCTTCAAAGTATTTTTGTTACAAGGTGTTTTACTATGGATTATCGCTGCGCCATTGGTTGCCGTAAACGCCAGCATACCAACTCCGCTTCAATGCAACTGTGACTTAACAGGCGCAGGTCTATGGTTGGTTGGTTTTATGTTTGAAGCAGGCGGAGATTATCAACTTAAAAAATTCAAAGCCAACCCTGCCAACAAAGGCAAGTTATTAACCACAGGCTATTGGAGTGTGACACGTCACCCCAATTATTTTGGCGATGCCGCCCAATGGTGGGGCTTTTATCTCATCGCCTTTTCAGCGGGCGCATGGTGGACGATTTTCAGTCCAATCATTATGACCTATTTATTATTAAAAATTTCAGGCGTTGCTATGCTTGAAAGAACATTAAAAGAAACCAAACCTGGCTACGCAGATTACATCACACGCACGAGTGCGTTCTTCCCGTGGTTTCCGAAAACCAAATAAAAATACAAAGGAAAAACAAAATGTCAAACGATGTACTTGGAAATTTTTATCACCGTATTCTGCCACACTATCAACCCCGCGCAGAAGCCTTGTTAAGTAACACCACTGCCAACGATTTACAAAAACTGACTTTTCGTTATATCTTCACAGTGGATGGCATGGTCACGATTAGTCACATGATTGAAGACCTCATCATCCGCAATAAACGAATTGCCGATGCGCATGTTTCATTTCAATATTTCTCACGCATTGCACCGCAGTTAGAACGCTATCAAGAAGTTGCCCGCTCTTCAAAAAAATTATGGTTATACGGCGTACCAGATGCAGAATTACCAGAACTCACAAACACAACTTACATCAATACACAAAACACACCACTTGAACATTATTGGTATGTGATTGCGTATGGCGCAGGCATTAGCGCAACTTTGTTAGCCGAAGAAATCACGCCAGCCAATCGTATGCCAGGCGAGCCGCGTATTTATGAAGGCTTTTATACTTTTGAAGTAGATACAGCCTTTCAAGTTCTCACGGTTCTGCATCAACTTTTTCCAAAAGAAGTTCCATCGCCCATCATTCCTGAAATGCTTGCCTAAGTTTTTGATATGGCTTCGATTTGGTGGATTCGCCGTGACTTAAGACTCACAGACAACCTCGCGCTTCATTCCGCGCTTCAAACTGGTTCTGTCATCCCAGCCTTTGTCTTAGACCCAGCCTTTGAGTCGCAATCTCCACGCCGAAAAAATTTTCTTTACGAAGGTTTGAATGAATTAGATAAAGAATTACGAAAACGTAATTCGTATCTTGTTATTCTTAAAGGAAAACCTGTTGAGGCATTAAGAAAACTATTTGACGAAACCAAATCCGAAGCCATTTACGCCGAAGAAGATTTCACGCCGTATGCTCGCAAACGTGATGCTTTTATCAAAAAAATCTTACCTTTGACTTTAATTCATGGGCAAACAGTTCATCATCCAAAACAAGTTTTGAAGCAAGATGGCAGACCATACACAGTCTATACACCTTATTCAAAAATTTGGAAATTGCAATATAAAAAAATAAATCTAATTCCTGTTCCCGAAAAAATTGATACACCTTCTGGAATTAAATCTGAGCCGTTGCCAAATTTTGAATCAAGCAAGCACTTCCCCGCTGGTGAATTAGAAGCACAAACTCGGCTTGAAGAGTTTTTGCATAAAAAAATATATTCCTATGCAAATGACCGCAACCGCATGGATTTAGATGGCACATCTTCACTCTCGCCATATTTGCGGTTTGGAATGCTTGGGTTAAGACAAACCGTCAGTGCGGCGAAACAGGCTGAGGCGCAGGCAAGAAGCGCAGAGGCAAAACGCAATGCAGAAATTTGGCTCAATGAATTAATCTGGCGTGAGTTTTATATCCAAATTTTGTATCACTTTCCGCATGTGGCTAACGAGTCATTTAATCCAGCGTTGAAAAATATTCCATGGCGAAACAATGTTGAGGAATTTGAAAAATGGAAAGATGGAAAAACAGGTGTGCCGATTGTTGATGCGGCAATGCGTCAATTGAAATCTATTGGTTGGATGCACAACCGCGCGAGGATGATTGTGGCATCATTTTTAGTAAAAGATTTGTTGATTGATTGGCGTTGGGGCGAAGCGTGGTTTATGGAAAATTTATTGGATGGCGATTTGGCGGCGAACAACGGTGGCTGGCAATGGACTGCTGGAACTGGCACCGATGCCGCGCCATATTTTAGAATTTTTAATCCTGTACTACAAAGCGTGAAGTTTGACCCGCATGGTGATTACATTCGCAAATGGATTCCTGAATTGAAAGATGTGAATGAAAAAGAGATTCACACGCCTTGGGAATATGAAATAAAAATTTCAGGTTATCCTGAACAACCCATTGTAAATAGAGAAATTGTAAAAGAAAGAACGTTGAAGGCTTATAACGTATCGAAAGAAAGAATAAGAATATAAATTAGGAAACGAACACATAACAACATGGAAAACAACTTAAACAACAAAAATACAGCAAATACTGCATTATGGGGCGGGATAATTTTTTCCGCCATCTTTACATTTTTAATTTGGATTTTGAATCCATTATTAGACAAGTTTGTTTTAATTCAAGCGCTTGAAATTAGAGATTACGACTGGCAATTGCTAAACTCCACTTTCGCAGGGCAAATCACCGCTTGGGGATTTTACGCCATTCATCAAATTATTTTGTGGGCATTAATTTATTATGCCCAAACAAAAGTGAAAAAATATAGTTCTGGAATTCATCCCGTCAATGTATGGGCATTAGGTGTGAATGCTTTTTTCATTTTGTTGCATTTGATTCAAACACATATTTGGTATGATGCCCTCGCACAAGATGTATCTTCTTTCTCGTCACAAGGTTCTGTGATTTTGATGCTGTGTGTCATTTTGATAATTGAAAATAAACGACGCGGTATGTTCTTTGGTTATAAAGCACCATTAAGCGAAAGAATTATTTCATTTGCCAGAAAATATCACGGATATTTATTTGCATGGGCAGTGGTGTACACGTTTTGGTTTCACCCGATGGTCAGCACGCCTGGTCATTTAGCAGGTTTCTTTTATATGTTTTTGTTGATGTTACAAAGTAGTTTATTTCTCACCAAAATTCACGTCAATAAGTATTGGACGTTAGTGCAAGAAATTACAGTCATCCCACATGCGTTTTTGATTGCAATTTACCAAGCGCCGAATATTTGGCAAATGTTCACGTTTGGATTTGCGGCAATGTTTGTCGTCACACAAATGCACGGACTTAACCTCTCCCGCCTCACCCGCTGGATAATCGGTTTGGGTTATGTTGTCAGCATGTTGCTAGTCTATAACTTTGATATTGCCAAAGGGTTAGCCGAAGCCGTCCGTATTCCAGTCATTGAGTATTTGGTTGCATTTGTCATCGCTGGTTTGATTGGGCTTGGATTATGGATTGCAGATAAATTTAAGAAACCCTCACCCTAGCCCTCTCCCGTTGGAGAGGGGATGAGGTCTAACAACAATGAAACAAAAACTTCTTCGCTTTTTACGAAACGTATTTATCATCCTATTAGCCGTTTTACTTGTCGGACCATTTCTCATTCCTGTTCCTCCGCTCGAAAATACAAAGCCAATCGAAACGCTAGCAGACGTTGATAGTCAATTCGTTGAAATTAATGATTTGACAGTGCATTACAAAATATACGGCGAGGGCGAGACAGTTTTTATTTTGCTTCACGGCTTTGGCGCAAGTTTATTTTCATGGCATGAAATTACACAACCGCTTTCCACTTATGGTACAGTCATTGCTTATGACAGACCCGCTTTTGGATTAACCGAAAGACCAATGGAATGGGAAGGCGAAAATCCATATAGCCAAGCGTCACAAATTGAATTGCTGATTCATTTGATGAACACATTAAGAATCGAAAAAGCGATTCTGGTCGGAAACTCAGCAGGCGGAACAATCGCTATGTTGACAGCACTACAACATCCAGAAAGAGTCGAAGCGTTGATATTGGTTGACCCAGCCGTCTATGAAGGCGGAGGCGCGCCAGCATGGATTCGTCCGCTATTAAACACACCGCAGATGAATCATCTCGGTCCATTATTTGCGCGTCAAATTCAAACGCGCGGACCTGAAATTGTTCAAATGGCATGGCACGACCCAAGCAAAATCACAAATGAAATTATGGATGGTTACACCAAACCTTTGCAAGCCGAAAATTGGGATAAAGCCCTGTGGTATTTAACCGTTTCCAGCCGTGAAAGCGAGTTACAAAATCAATTACAAAATTTTGATTTGCCTATTCTCATCATCACTGGCGATGATGACCGCATTGTCCCAACTGAGCAATCAATTCGTTTAGCAAGCGAAATTCCAAACGCGCAACTCGTTGTCATTCCGCAAAGCGGGCATGTGCCTCACGAAGAAAAGCCAAATGAATTTATGCAAGCGGTTATTAATTTTCTAACACAATGAAAAAAACAATTACGCCCGAATTGGGTCGCGCCTCATTAAAATCTTTTCTCAAAGAAAAATCTCCGTTAGGTCCGTTAAAAATTTTAGCAAACCATCTCGGATATTTTTTTCAAATCCCATTGCCAATGTTCAAACCGTATGTGGTCTTTGGCGCGGATGCAAATAAAAAAATATTAGTCACCGAACGTGATAAAGTTTTATGGCGCAACACAGACCCTGTTACCGATTTATTAGGTCAAGGTGTTTTGATTGTAGATGGCGAAGAACATGACCATTATCGCAAATTGATGGAGCCATCGCTTCATGCCTCGCGTCTGGCTGGGTACTTGAACCTTATGCTTCACCACACTGACAAAGTCTCTGCCCAATGGCATGATGGCGAAATTATAGATATGCTCGTTGAAAGTAGAAAAATCGCCTTGCTGATTATTATGGACACATTATTCAGCAAAAATGTTTGGGATGATTTAGACAAAATTTGGAAGCCTGTACTCAAATCCATTAAATACATTTCGCCGGGCGCATGGATTTTATGGCGAAACATTCCACGCTTGGGGTTTCGTAAGCCGTTGAAAGCGTTGGATGATTATTTATTCAAAATCATTACAGACCGCAGACGACAGACCGCAGACCAAAATCAGCCGTCGGCGGTCAGCGGTCAACAAGATTTACTTCAACACCTCATTGATGCAGGTTTAACAGACAAAGTCATCCGCGACCAAATGCTGACGATGTTAATTGCTGGGCATGATACATCCACTGCTTTATTGGCTTGGACATTTGCTTTGCTTGGTCAACATCCAGAAATTCATCAACAAGTTGTCAATGAAATTGATAAAACAAACGATATAGAACGAGTTCCATTATTAGATAATGTTATTAAAGAAAGTTTGCGGTTGTATCCACCCATTCACATTGGCAATCGCCGCATCGCACAAGAGATGGATTTTGATGGCAATAAAATCCCAAAAGATGAAAGATTGTTTTATTCCATCTATCTCACCCACCGTGATGAAAATGTTTGGGAAAATGCAGATTCATTTTGCCCCGAAAGATTTTCAAATGGAAAAAAGCCCGCAGGTCTAAGTTATGTTCCATTTGGTGGCGGTCCCCGCGTTTGTATCGGCGCAACGTTTGGTCAAGTGGAAGCGCGAGTCGTTTTATCTCGCTTATTAAAAAATTTCACGTTTGAATTTACAAATCATAAAATTCATCCGCACATGGGCGCAACTTTGGAGCCACGCCCAGGTGTGATGATGAAGGTGGAGAGAAGGAAGTAGTCAGTAAATAGTAATTGGTAAGTAAGTCCTAATTTGGCTACGCGCAAAGGAAAAGAAATGACATATTTTGGTTTTTTACTTCGGTTTCTGGTTATCCCCATAATTATTTTTTTGTTCATCACATATTGGGATAACAAAAAAAATAAACCCACTATTGGCTTTGCAAATGGTCGCGCCGTGTGGGTTGCGATTCTCGTGCATATTATTCTCGCCGTCACTTACACCACCCCGTGGGATAATTATCTCGTCGCTACTGGCGTTTGGTTTTATAACCCTGATTTGGTGACAGGCATCGTCTTTGGATATGTGCCCATCGAGGAATATACATTCTTCGTTTTAGAAACGCTTCTTGGCGGACTTTGGTTTTGGTTCTTAATCCGACGCATTTCTCTCCCCCGAAATGATTTTGTCCCAAACAAAAAACTTGTCTACTTATCTACTGGTTTGCTTATTTTCGTTTGGATTATTTTTACATACATCTTCTTTACTGATAACAAACCACTTACCTATTTATCTATCACTTTGTTTTGGGCATTGCCACCGATTGCTTTACAATTTTTGTATGGCGCCGATATTCTTTGGCATTATCGCAAGTTAGTGTTTTGGAGCATCTTCGTCCCCGGAACATATCTTTCCTTAATGGATATTGTCGCGCTGACGGATACCACTTGGTCAATTGCCAAAGACCAAACCACAGGCATTTTATTTTTTGGAATCTTGCCACTAGAGGAAGTTGTATTCTTTTTTATTACAAATATTTTAATTACATTTGGAATGACGCTTTTGTTATCCGATATTGGCAGAAAAAGATTCAGTGATTGGAAAGCAAAGGGCTATAAAGGATTACCTTAATTTTTTAGTCACAGAGGTCACAGAGACCTTTGAGAAAACCTCAAAAAAATCTCTGTGACCTCTGTGTTCTCAGTGGCTAGTTTTTTTATTCATTCACCAAATCATGAATCCATTTGCGAGACCTGAAACGCCAAAAACTAACGAAGGCTTTGGCAACTTCTTCTAAACCAACCATGAGATAGACAAGATAAACTGGTAATTCCAAAACAAATGCGCCAATATACGCGGCGGGGACTCCGATTAACCATATTGAGCATATTTCCATAAACAAAGCAAAGCGTGTGTCACCGCCTGCACGTAAGGCACCGATAAATGTGCAGAAGTTAAACATACGAACCCATAATACACACGCCATCGCTAGCATTAACATGCGCACGTTATATGTGCCACTGGGTGAAAGGTTATACCAACCGATAACCGTATCTCGGGCTAATAAAACCAGTAAACCAACCGCCCATGCGGCAAGGATGCTCAAGATAATGACACGCCTAACGGTTTCATAGGCTTCATCTTTTTTACCTGCGCCAATGCGATTCCCAACCATCACAGCACAAGCATTACCTAAGCCCATAAAGACGACAAAGCCAAGTTCTTCAATCGTAGCATTGACGTTAACTGCCGCAATTGAATCTGTGCCAATGCGGGCATAAATGGCATTATAGGTAGTGATTCCAAATGACCAAAACAATTCATTGGCTAAAGCAGGTAATGTGGTTTTGAGTACGCGCGTAAAAAATTCAAAATCAAAAGTGAAGAATGTTAATGGATTCACAGCGAGTGGAGTCTTTTGGGTATAGACAAGGCTGATGAGCAGAATCAATTCTAAGGTCCAGCCTGAGGCGGTGCCGATAGCCGCACCTTCGACTCCAAGTGCAGGAAATCCAAAATGCCCGAAAATCAAAATATATCCTAATGTTGTCTTGAAAATTAATGCACAGACTGTAGCAATGACTGTTAGTTTAATTAATTTGATACTTCGTAATGTAGCAATATATGAAGTGGCAATTGCGACCGCAATATATGAAAGCCCTACAATGCGTAGATAACGTGAACCAATGGCGATGACTTCAGGGTCTTCGGTGTAAAAGCCAAGCACACGATGAGGGAATAATGTTGTGATGAGTGTAAAAATTAATGCGATGGCAGATGTAATTGCGATGCTCATGCCTAACACTTTGCGGATTGGTTCCACTTCACCTTTGCCCCAAAATTGCGCCACAAAAATTGCCATACCGCTGGTGAGACCAAATAGTAAAAGGATGAAAACAAAAAATACTTGATTGGATAAACCAAGCGCGGCGATAGATGCTTCACCCAATTGCCCCACCATGAGCACGTCTATCATGTTGAGGGAAGCGTTGATGAGTTGTTGAAATGAAATTGGAAGCGCAATCGTTAGCACTTCACGCAGGAAGACACGGTCTTTGAGAAAGGATAGATTCATGTTGTGGGAAGTAAGCAGTAATGAGTATTCAGTTATCAGTATCTTCAGGTTCTTCGCGGACGATGTAAAGTGGTCTACCTTTAGCTTCGTCGTACAAGCGACCGATGTATTCACCGAGAATGCCAAGTGAAATTAATTGCACACCACCAAGAAACAACACTGAAATCAATGTTGTGGTTTGACCTTCAAAAAAGTGGGAGCCAGCGATTCTAAGGACAATGACAAGTGGAATAGCCAAAATTGCAACACCTGCTGAGATAAATCCAAAAAATGTGGCAACTTGTAATGGGAAGTATGAAAAACTGGTAACAGCATTCAGAGCCAAGCGTAGCATTTTGTTAAATGGATATTTGGTCACACCTGCTGTACGAGCGGCACGCTTGTATGTCACTCCGATTTGTTTGAAGCCAACCCAAGCAGACATGCCGCGTGGGAAGCGATGACGTTCTTTCATTTGTTTAAGCACGTTGACTACTTTTCTATCCATCAAACGGAAGTCGCCAGTATCTACTGGAATTTTTACATCGGTAATTTTGTAAATGATGCGATAAAACAAAGAAGCAGTCACTTTCTTAAACCAAGTTTCGCCCTCACGTTCGCTTCGCACGGCGTACACAACTTCGTAGCCTTCTTTCCATTTTTTAGCAAGTTCAAGGATTACTTCTGGTGGGTCTTGCAAGTCTGCGTCAATGATTACAACCGCATCGCCACGAGCATAATCCCAGCCTGCGGTGATGGCTACCATGTGTCCAAAATTGCGAGCAAAAATCACAGGGCGAATCGTTTTATCTTGCTTGGCAAGTTCGCGGATTTTATCTGTCGAACCGTCGGTAGAGCCGTCATCAACAAGAATCAGTTCCCACGTCTCGTTTGAAGCGTCCATCACTTCTTTCACGCGGCGATAGAGTTCGGGTAGGTTATCTATTTCATTATAAATTGGTGCAATAATTGAGTAAGTAATTTTCATTCAGTTGTTTTCCGTCTAAGGCGAAGTCCGCGTTTGCGTTTTATTTTTTCTTCTGGCACTTTGAATTGATTCTCACCATCATCTAAAAATGGAGGCAAACCCAAAATTCTGCGGCGCAAATATTCCATAATGACAGAGGTTGAAGCCATTAATGGCACAATCAACAACGCGCCCATAATGCCTTCCAAAATAGTTGCGATTAAGATAGCGACAAATATCAGCCCTTCGTTCATGTGCAAACTGCGCCCCATAATAATTGGGCGAACCAGCGCGTTTTTCAAATTAATAAGCACAACATAGGTTACAAAAACAATGCCAGCCACAATTAAATTATTTGTGCTTGGGTCAGGAGAAATTCGTATCCACGATGAGCCTTCAAGCAAAGCAACGGCAATCGCAAGCAAAGCCGCAAGTGTTGGTCCTACATCTGGCACTAAAGTAAATAAACCAGCGGCAATCCCTAATACCAATGCGCCAGGGATACCAATAATTGCCCACGCAATTGTAAAAGCAATCCACACCACAATCATCAAAACAATTTGTCCGCGCAGGTATGCCATCCACACATTTCGCAAACGGCGGTATAACTCACGCATATCTTCGTGATAATTTTCAGATGCGAAGTTAATCATCCATTCTTTGATGCGGGGCCATTCCATCATAAAGAGATAAACGCTTACCAAAATAATCAAGAACCATAAAATATTAATCGTTGTGGCTTCCAACAATTCTAAGGCTTCTGCTGGTAAGGGCGTTAGCACAGTTTCTTGCCAATGCCCAATGCTATCACCTAATTCTTCAAAATGAAATTCAAGCCCTGCAAATTGAATCGGTTCTGAAAGCGCTTCACTTAATTCGGTTGTCACGTTAAGCAAATCTTTAACCACAATTTGAATTTCTTCAAAAAAAACTGGAGTTAATCCAATGGGTACCACTACCAAAAAAATAATGGCAGTGAAATAAACAATATTCACAGCCGCCGCTCGCGTTAACTTTGTTTTTTCGATTAAGAACGCCACCGCAGGGCTAATCAGATATGCTGAAAAGCCAGCAATCACTAACATCTTTATTGCTTCGCGGGCATAAATCAAAAATGCCACAACAGCAATAAAACAAATCACCCCCATCGTATAACGAAAAGAGTCACTCCATTGTTGCTTTTGTTTTTTCATAATATTTTTTTCACCGCTTCTAAAGTAGGTTCAATAATTGGGGCAGATTGTACCGCCTGCATTGCCGCACGAACGTCTTTCAATCCACTGCCTGTGTTTAACACCAAGATTGGGTCATCGCTTCGCACTACGCCCATACTTGTTGACTTCACCAACCCAGCATAGGCAGTCGCCCCGGCAGGTTCTGCAAAGACTCCAACCCTGCCAAGTTCGGCAATGGCTCCCAAAATTTCTTCGTCAGTTACCGTGATATACGTTCCGTTTGTTTCTTTTGTCGCGCGAATAGCACGCACACCATCACGAGGTAAATCTACTGAAATGCTGTCTGCAATTGTGGTAGCAGAAACAGGTGTAATTGTTTCTGTATGTGCATGAAACGCATTTGTAATGGCAGATGAACCCTCCGCTTGCACGCCAATGATTCTAGGCATATTTTGAATCCAACCTAATGCTAATAAATCTTTGAAGCCTTTATGGATTCCAGAAATGATATTGCCATCGCCTACAGATACAAAAATTGTCAGTGGCGGATGAGCGTCTAAAGTTTTGTCTTGCTGATGCCAGTCACGATGTGCTTCTATCCACCATTCCCAAATTTCAAATGCGGCAGTCTTCTTCCCTTCTAATGTAAATGGATTATAGCCCGTGTTTCGACAATACCAACCAAATTCATTCGCGGCTTTGGCGGTTAAATCGAATGCATCATCATAACTGCCATCTATTAAAATAACTTTCGCCCCAAAGACAAGCAATTGGGCAACTTTGGCTTGCGGCGCAGACTTGGGCGCAAAGATAATTGCTTTTTGATTTACCGCCGCCGCCATACCTGCTAACGCCGCGCCTGCATTGCCAGTGGAAGCAGTGACCACAATTTCAGATTTGATTTCTTGAGCACGAGTGACAACAATAGCACTTGCTCGGTCTTTGAATGAAGCCGTTGGGTTTCGTGATTCATCTTTGAGCCAAAGATGTTTGAGGTTTAATTTTTCTGCCAAACGTGGTAAAGCAAAAACAGGAGTCCAACCTGCAACGTGTAATGGCGTTGAATGACCAGCAGGCTCACCCACTGGTAAAAGAGGCAAATATCTCCAAAGAGAGTTTTCGGTTCTGGAAGTAATATCTTCAGGTTGAAATTTTTTCTTGATTGATTCAAAATCAAGCACAACATCCAAATTCCCACCATCTTGCGGGCAGGTATATGTCACCTGACCTTGCAAATATTCTGTTCCACAAAGTGAACATTTGTAACCGAGAAAACTTTTCATATCCGAGTAATTTTATCAGATATAAAAATTCCGAAGTTTTATGAACTTCGGAATTTTATTTATTAATCCCTCTCAAAAGGTACGCCCAATGCGGCGGGTGGAGAAGCGCGCATAGCACGTAATAATTTTGCAAAGAATTTTCTGGTTGATTCAGGCATGGCGGCAAGTGTTCTTTCAACCCATTCAGCATTGCCAATGTTGACTAATAATAAAGTTAATATCATCAATGGGAATGGAGCCACTTGCAAAACTTGTGATGGCACTTGAGTCAATACAGGTTGTAGCACCAAGCCTAACCATTGCAAGAAGCCAAATAAGTATGCACCAAAAGCGGCGCGAGCAGGATTCCATCCGCCAAAAATGGTGATGGATAATGCAATCCAACCGAAGCCATCTAAACCTGAGATTGTCCCCATCCAACCAGCGCGTGAAGCCAAAGAGAAAGCGGGACCTGCTAAGCCAATCAATGCGCCGCCGATGACTGTGTAAACATAACGCATCAAATTAACGTTGGCGCCGCGGATGTACGCGGCGGCAGGTTTTTCGCCGATGCCTTGTAACATTAACCCAGGGCGTGTGCGATAAATCCAAACCCATGTGAGGATGATAGCCATAAAACTGGTATAAGTAATTGCATCTTGCCGAAAGAATAACGCGCCAAGAATTGGAATATCGCTTAATACTGGAATTGGAATGGCTTGCAAACGCGGACCTGGCACGCCCATGTATGGATTACCCAGAAAATAAGAAAGGTCTCGGCAGGTTAATGCAAGGACAAATCCGACAGCCACTTGAGATTGATTCAATGTGATGCTAGCAAAAGCAACAATCAATGCAACTAGTGCGCCAATGAGCATACCTGCTAAAAATCCAAGCACAATATTGTTTGTAGTGTAAGCAACTGCAAAGCCACCCATGGCAGATAACAAAATTGTGCCGTTCATTGAAAGGTTAATCACGCCAGCGCGTTCAGATAATGTTTCACCTAATACGGCAAATACAATCGGAGCAGAAGCGGCAAGGATGCCTGCTAAGCCAATGAGGATTGTCTCTTGCGTCATGTGTTTTGCCCCTTCTTAATAAATTTTTGACGCGCACCTTCAACTAACAACGCGAACAACACCAACACACCCTGCAAAACACCTGAAAGTGATGAATCTAATTTCATCACAATGGGCAATTGAATACTGCCGATGTTCAAGGCGGCAAAGAACAATGCCACAGGAATCGCCCAAATGGCTTGATAATTAATTAGCATGGCAACCATCAAGCCGAGGTAGCCGTACCCACTTGAAATCGAGGGAATGAGGCGGTGATACACAGCGGCAACTTGCATCGCGCCAGCCAATCCTGCCAGCGCACCACAAATCAAAAAGGAATACATCGCGTATTGCCAAGTGGGGATGCCGAGCAAATATGCCGCGCGGAAGTTTTTGCCCACTGCTTTTAACTTCAAACCAAAGTATGTGCCTTGCAATAGAAAAAAGACAATGATGATTGCTATCAGCGCGATACCTAACGCCCACGGGCTGATGCGAAGGTTTGCAAGTAGTGGTAATGAAAATTCATCGGGGAATGGAACTGTGCCACTCATGGAGGCAACACCTGGTCGCTTCCATGGACCGAAGATGAGATAAATGGTTAAGGCTGTAGCAACAAAATTCAAGCCTAGCCCGCCAAAGATTTCGTTCACACCACCGAATACTTTTAAGATGCCTGTGAACGCCGCCCAAATTGCGCCGCCTATCATGCCGCCGAAAATTGCTAATGTGATGATGAGTGCTGGTGGTAAATCGCTTTCAAGAAAATAACGATAGACCCAAGTTGTTGCTATTGCACCTAACACTACTTGACCTTCTACACCGATGTTCCATAACCCTGCTGAAAATGTAACCAGCAAACCAGCCGTTACTAACAATAATGGCACAAAAGCAACAAGCACTTCGGCAAATTTTCGCATTTCGCCAAACGAACCTTTGAACATATTTCTAAAGGCTTCAGTTGGCGAAGCATCTATCGAAATCAATATCAATGATACAACACCAAAAGATAAAGCCAGTGCAATGATTTGAAATAACAAACCGCTAAAACGACTCTTAAGCATGTTCGCCTCCTATCTCTGCCCAGCCTTTGCCGCCGATTAACTCACCGAGTTCTTCAACGCTGGTTTTATTCGCATTCATAGGTTGTGAAATTTTGCCGCTAAAGAAAACCAACACACGGTCGCTGTATTGTAAAATTTCTTCAAGGTCTGACGACATAAAAATAATCGAAGCGTTTTGTTTACATCTTTCTTTTAATTTGCCCCAAATATAAATCACCGATTCAATATCCAAACCGCGTGTGGGATGTTCAAGCAAAATTAATGAAAGCGGATTTTGCAATAACGCTAATTCAGCGCGTTGTTGATTCCCACCCGAAAGAGATTCAACTGGACTAAGTGGCGCGCCTCGAATGTTAAAAGATTTGATTCTTTCTTCTGCTAACGTTTGACCAGCAACACGGTCAATAAAAATGCCACGCGGTTCTTCCGCTAATACAAAATGGTCGGTCAACGTCAAACCTGGCACTAACGCCTCTTCTAATCTCGCGGCAGGTAGAAAGCTGACTCCGTTCTTTTTGAAAACATGATATGACTTTCCGCTTAAATCTTGACCTTTGAGTTGTATTTTGCCCCCCACAGGGCGGACTAAACCCGCACATGCTCGCATAAATAAATTTTGTCCAGAACCTTCCATGCCCGCCAAGCCTATCACTTCGCCTTCACGAATTTCTACATTGATATTTTTTATTTTCAAGCGAGCATCTTCTAATGAAACATCATTGAGTGAAAGAACCGTCTCACCAACTGGCGCAGATTGTCTTTCGCCTAATGTCACTTCTTTACCAAACATCATTTCAACAAATTTTTTGGTTTGATACGGTGGCGTTAATTCACCGACTAATTCTCCAGCGCGTAGTACTGCCACACGGTCACATAAACTTTCAACATCTTCTAATTTATGCGACACAAAAATAACGGTCATGGCTTGTTCGGGGAATTTTCTTAACGTAGCAAATAATTTTTCTTTTTGGGCAGTGCTAATGCCTGTAGTGGGTTCATCTAAAATAAACAAGCGCACGCCTAAAAATAACAAGCGCATAATTTCAAGTTGTTGCCGTTCCCCCACCGTTAATGAATCGACGTAATTTTCAGGGTCTAGCGAAAAGCCATATTCTGTTGCAAGTAAATTAAAATCTTGCGTGGCTTCTTTTCTGTTTGGAAAAAAACTACTCGGCATACCCAATAAAAAGTTATCTAAAATTTTCATGGGCGGGAAATCTAACGGGTCTTGATGCAACATGCCAATGCCATGTTTTATGGCATCGGCTGGTGAGTTCATGATGACAGATTTACCATCTAAAAGAATTTCACTGCCTGAATCAGCATGAATAAACCCCGATAAAACTTTCATTAACGTGCTTTTGCCCGCGCCGTTTTCACCTAAAATTCCTTGAATACTGCCTGATGGAATCGTAAGATTAATATTTTTATTGGCGTGAACGTTTCCGAAATGCTTGTTTACGTTTTTGAATTCAACATTCATAGGCAGTGATTCCTTAATTTCATGCTCTCACAGGGTCTATGACCCTGTGAATAAAATTATAAAACACGGCGGTCACAGACCGCCTTTAAGCATAATAAAAAAATGTAGGGGCGAGTGACCTCGCCCCTACAAGAAAAATCAAATCTTATTCAGACGCGCTCAAGCCTTGCATGCCTTCTAGCAGTTGGGGCAAGTACCAAACTTGTTGGTCAGAAGCAACTTCCCCGTCGGCAAGATACGGTGTTCCATCTTGCAAGTTGATTGGACCCGTCCACAAATCTAATCCACCAGCTAACTCAGCGATGAACTCATCTAAAATGGCGGCGTTTTCAGCACTGAGAGCATCGCCTTTGACGAAACCAATCGCAGAAGTATCATGGTTGTTGAGGTCAGTCCAATCTGGTCCAGACCAAATAAATTGTGATTCCCAAGAACCATCTGCGGCAGATTGAATCGCGGCAAGATAATCAGGTCCCCAGTTGAAGAACGGAACGCCTAAACAAACTTCTGGGGCAACATCGCAAGCGTTGATGTAATCGTACGCCACAGCCAAAGAAGGTGTTCCCTCAGCCGTTAATTTTTGGGCTTCTGGCAAGTTGACAGAGTTATCAATCCCAGAGATGACCACATCAAAACCAGTGGTGTAAAAATCTTTAGAGACATCCACAGGGTCGGTAGTAAAACCAGGAATGTGGAACCAGAAACCAATCCAAGTAACTTTGAATTCCAAATCAGTTGTCTTAGCGGCTTTTTCATGGCAATACTTCGCGCCCAAATAAGCAGAAGCGGTTAAGCGGCGGGTTTCATCATTAATCAATGGTCCCAAATAACCAATCTTGCCAGTGGTAGAAGAAAGCGCGGCGGCACAGCCAGCAATCATCTTGCCGTATTCCATGCGCCCCATAATATTCATCAAATTTGGAATTTCTTCATAGGCTTTGCCATCGGGCCAAACTTGGTCGCCAGATGCCATAATCACAAACACATCAGGGTTGGCTTTTGCAAAAGTGGTCGAAGCATCTTTCATATCATCAGAATTGAAAATGACCAACTTCGCGCCTTGTGCAACCAATTCTTCAGCCAATTGGTCTGGTGTAGTGCCGGGGCGGTCGGCTGGGTTTACCTTATCAAGGTAAATCATCTTCGCGCCAGTTTTTTCTTCTACATATTGGCCGGCTTCATAGTGGGCTTGGCTCCAGCCACCATCATTATAAGGACCCACCAACAACATACCAAACACAAACGGTTCAGCGGGTGCTTCGGTGGCGGCTTCGGTAGCAGGTGCGTCAGTAGCAGGTGCTTCGGTTTCAGCGGGTGGTGCTTCTGTGGCAGGTGTGCCACATGCCGAAAGCGCAAGCACAAAAACGAATAACAAACTTACAAGTCGAGCAAAATTCTTTCTCATTTTTCTTCTCCTATTGAAAATGATTTTGGACAATACTGGTAGAGCCAATAACTTTCCGATGCCTCCTTTCAGTTGTCTAAACGATTTTATCAGAAGAAATTATTTTGTGAAGAAATGCACATTACCCATTAGGGTGAACAACCGAACTCGCTTCTCACCTGACTGATAGTTGCTTGCTGTTCCAACGAGCTTTCGGTTTCTCTTTCAATTCTGCTCCACAACTTACACAACATCGGACCAACATAATTTTTTGAAACCTGATAACTCTCTTTTGATAATTTTACCGCTTTTTCCCAATTGTTAACATGAGCATATCCTTCGATATAGACAAATCTTTCGACAGGGTCATTGGGGGTGTCACCTAATGCAAAGGCTTGTTCAGCAATGTTAACGACACTTTCCCAATCTTTTTTCTGTCGGGCTAATTCAGCTTGAGAAAAATAGTAACACCAATCTTTTTCTGGCTGCGTTCCATAAAATTGACTTGGCAATTGATAGGCTTTCTCAAACAAAATCACATTTTGATTTGTATATTTAGCAACGTCTCTTAACGCTGGCGGAAGCAAACGATTATTTTCTTCCACTTCTGGGTCTAACACGCGGAAGCATTTTGGCGGTTCAAAATATACAGCAAGGATATTGGTTGTATTCCCATAAAATGTAGGACCAATATAATACAACTGATGTGGTTGACCAGGTTCCACGCTTGGTAAAGTTTTGCCAACGCGAAATGAAGCAAAATATAGCATCAAGTTCATATCACCTGGCGGAGAATAAATCCAATTAAGTGGACCTGTTAAAGAGTTATCTGAAAAATAGGTGACGGGAAAATCATTGGCGAGAAGAATTGTCCCTTTTTCAAAATTAGGAATCCGTTCAGTCATTTGCCAGAATAATTGTTGTTGCGTATGCCAATCTCGTCTGTAAATATCTTCTAGTTGAAAATGTCTGCTTCCAGCAAAGCCAATAAGCAATGCCACAAGAATCATTTGTGTTCTTTGATTCTTAATCAATGCAATCATGCTGGCTAACAAAATACTCGACCCCAACATAAATGGAAGCATGAATCTATCCATTGAAAAGTTGAATTGTGGCATGTTGCCGCTCACCCATACTGCACCACCTGAAAGCCCCCAGAAGATTAATCCAAGCCAGCCAGCAGATTGGGTAAATTCTTTATCATTTGAATTTTCTGTTTTGAATTTAAAGAGATAAATACCAACTAAAAAAATCGTCACGATTAATAAAATAATCATTAACGAAAGTGTAAGCGGACCAAAACCTGTTAATCCAATATCATAAAATGGATTGAGCCATGCTTGAAAGACCGTCCGCCAGAAACTTAATAAGACATTATTGATGAGCAATAAAATACCAGAGAAAAAGTTTTCTCGAATGGCATCAAGCAAAACATACTCGTAACTTGCATTTTGATAAGTGAAGAAGAACGCGCGCCAAATGGTCACGCCAAGAAAAATGCCGAAGTATGGCAGAAACAATTTGAAGGTCGAAATGAGGCGTCGTTTTATATCTCCAGATAAAAATTGATAAAAGATAATCAATCTAGCAAATTCAAGAAAATAAAAATATTCCATCGTTATCAAATTGACGAATGCAAAAAAGTAAGAAGAGATAAACAATGGAATACGATATTTTTCAGATTTTATTGCAAGCAAAGAAAGATATAGCGAAAATAAAAATGCAGACAGCACAATATAAAAATGGCTATACATAAATGCAATGAAGTGTTGCCCCATGCCTGGATAGACAAGAAAAAATAAACTCGCCCATAAATTTTGTTTTTCATGTTTGGGATATAACGTGCATAAAATTTTCCATAACAAAAATGCGGTCAGCCAACGTAAGATGATTGCAAGCAATTGCCAAGCCCATGGATTTGCCCCAACGATGGGTATGGTGATTTGATAAATCATGCCCCAAAATGGACGGCTGGTTGAAAATGTTTTTGTGAGCATTTCCGAACCGAGTTGGAAATACGTCCACATCCACGGAAATTCATCCCAATAAAATCCGCGTTGCCAGAAAAATAATCCGTACACTAATGCGGATATGAAAAGTAAAAACAACGGTGTGGTTTTTGTTGTAAGTTTTATATTATTTATTTTTTCAGTAAAGTTTTTCATATATTAATTGTAGGGGCGAGGTGACCTCGCCCCTACGTTTAAGGGACAATCCAAGTACCTGTTTCTTTTTTCAAAGCACGCCCAATATTTTCTGGATTTGTAATCAATGCTTCTTTGCCGCCGTTTTCTAAATACCAAATTGCGGCTTGAATTTTTGGTGCCATTGAACCTTTTGCAAAATGAATGCCTTCCTCTAAATAGGCTTTGGCTTCGGCAACTGTAATTTTATCTAACCATTGTTGATTCGGTTTTCCAAAGTTAATCGCTACTTTTTCAACAGCAGTTGCAATCAAAAGCATATCTGCTTTGAGTCTTTGAGCAAGCAATGATGAAGCAAAATCTTTATCAATCACAGCCGCAACACCTTGCAACTCGCCATCGCCTCTATCAACTACAGGAATTCCGCCACCACCCACTGTGATGACAACTTGACCAGCATCTAAAAGCAATTTGACTGAATCAAACTCCACAATTTCTTTTGGCATTGGTGACGCAACAACTCTTCGCCAGCCTCTGCCTGCATCTTCCACTACCGACCATTTCATTTCCTTTTCACGACGTTTTGCTTCGGCTTCATCCATGAATGAACCAATTGGTTTGCTTGGTTTTTGAAAAGCAGGGTCTTTTGAATCAACCAGCATTTGAGTCACAATCGTGGCGGCTTTTTTATCTATCTTGCGTTTGAAAAATTCATTTCGCAAGGCTTGTTGTAATTCATAACCAATTGCACCTTGTGAATCTGCACCGCATACATCTAATGGAACTTCGTGCATGCCTTCCACTTTTGCGGCGATTTCTGAACGCCTCAAAATGAATCCCACTTGCGGACCATTTCCATGTCCGATTGCAAGATTCCAGCCTGCTTCAATCATATCTGCCAAATGCACAGATGTTTCACGAAGCGCAACTTCTTGGTCTTCGACGCTGATTCTTTTTTCATCTTTTATCAAAGCATTGCCACCAATGGCGACGACTGCGAGTTTGGTCATTTATAAATCTCCAAAACGTAGGGGCGAGGTTCTCTCGCCCTAAACATTGGGCGGGGAAACCCCGCCCCTACGAATTTATGACATTGTTAGTGCCATCACAGCCTTTTGAGCATGTAAACGGTTTTCGGCTTCATCATATACAACGGAATGAGGTCCATCAATCACACCGTCAGTGACTTCGAGCCCTCTATCGGCTGGCAAACAGTGCATGTAAATAGAATCTTCTTTGGTTAATTTCATGCGGCGTTCATCGGTAATCCATGATTTGTATTTATCAATCAAGGCTTTGCCTTCTTCTTTGCCTGTTGTTGTGAGCATTGGTCCCCATGATTTTGGATAAACTACATCTGCATCTTTGAAGGCTTCGTCCATATTATCTGTCACGTCAAAACCAACTCCATATTTTTTGGCATTGTCTTTGGCTTGTTGCATAATGTCAGGCATTAACTTAAACTCAGGTGGATGAGCCAAGACGACGTCACAACCGAAGCGGGTCATTTGTAAAATCAAAGATTGAGGAACAGAAATCGGTTTGCTATAAGATGCGGCATACGCCCAAGAGACAACAACTTTCTTCTTTTTCAAATCGCGACCTTTTTTCTCTTGAATGGTCATCAAATCTGCAAGGCATTGAAATGGATGATATACATCACATTGCATGTTCAAAATTGGTGTGCGGCTGGCTTTGGCAACTTCATTAATATATTTGTTGCCAAAATCCCAATCACATTGACGAATGGCAATGCCATCGAAATAACGTCCAAAAATTTCACCGATTTCTTTGGCTGTATCACCATGTGAAATTTGAGTTGTTTCACTATCAATGAATGCGGCATGACCACCTAACTGCGCCATGCCCGCTTCAAACGAACCGCGTGTGCGCGTGGATGTAAAAAAGAAAAGCATAGCCAATGTTTTGTCACGCAACAAGGCATGAGGTTCGCCCAATGCACGTTTGCGTTTCAAATCCCATGCCACATCTAAAACTGTTTCAACTTCTTCTTTGGTGAAATCTAAATCACCGATGAAATCGCGTCCTCTAAAGTTAGTCTGCATAATTTATCTCCTTTTGTAAGAAATTATTTTTTAGGTTTATATAACATACTCTGAATATCTTCATCTAATGTATATGACTTAAGGGCATTTTCAACATCAATCGCATATTTCTTCTTATTTCGAATCAAAGATACAAATTTTTTAAACGCTTTATCAATATAAACATCGAGGAAATTTGGGTTTTCTTCATATTTTTTTATGAAGTCTTTATCCATTCTTTTTCTCTCAAGAAAATTAGGCGATTTCAAATATGTTTCTATCAAATTTGTTATCTTTTTAGAGTCTCGCCAATTATCTCCTCCCAAACAATAAAAGGCGGCGATTCGTGAAACATGAAAATCCGATGTCTTCGCTAATTTTCTTACCAAATCATCAGAGGAGTCTTCGTAATATAGTTCAAGCCATCCTACAACTTGTTTATAAAGTAAATAAGAGAAAATATAAGGTTCAATTTCAGAACGACCTGCAAATATTTCTTCAAAATATTCATCCCAAACTTTATATTTTCTTCGACTAGCATCTGATATTTTCTTTAATACAACAGCCAAATAGCTTTGTGCTACAACTTCGTTTACAACTATTTTACTTACAGCAACATCTTTTTTATATTGATATGGCTTTCGTTCGTAATAAAACTCATATTTTAAGAAACTTTTTTCCATATCAAATTGTGTTGGGTGATTAGATTTCAAATCTCTAGCTGTAATTCTATTTTGATTATTTGTTGTTAAGACTATTTGGTCAACTAAAGAACTATCTATAGTTTCATAAATTCTTACAACGACTCGAGTATCTTTTATTAGTTTTCCAGATTTTGCAGCCTCAGCTAATGTTGTAGCTGTTTGACAGCCATTAACAATTTGCATATTCTTAATTTTTACATGAGGGTGATCAGGATCTGTAACTGGATCAAAATTATCACAAACTATAGTTAGTCCATTATTTAAGAACCAAAATTGATATGCAGTTTCTATAGATGTCGCAGTTTTTAATATGTCTTTATTAACTCCTTTTTTGCCTTTGTACTTTCTAATATTTGAATCAAAAACATAACCTTCAGGGTCATTATTTACAATGTCAGCGATTTCATATGCTGAGACAGTACATACTAAACCCTTTAATTCAGAGGAATAATATTTGATAACTGATGGATTGTTTGCATCATATCGTATACGCAAGTCAGCATTTATTTTTCTTTCGCTTCGTTCTAACATATTAATTTGGCTAACTAATTCATCAACACCCCACACCAGTAGTTTAAAACTCGCATATGTTCCATTATCATAATGTTCTTCAATAGATTTTTTTTCTTGGCTAAATTCATCTTTTGGGCGAATTTTTTTAGTATCTCCATGGGTAATAAAACCAACTATTACATTAATATTTGAAGGACCAACATCGCTCTGTAATGCTCTTACTTCTAAAATCTTGTCCCGAAACTTAATGTTTGATAATTTATTTATTTCAGAACGTGATTTATTAAATATCCAATTTAGTCCGTTATGCATTGCTATTAAACTATTAGAAGAAAAACTATCTTCATTTTTTACTTGTAATATATATATATTTATTTCGTTATCACTTTGTTCAATTGTAATAACATCAATTTGCTTATCTTGTCCGCCATCAACAAAGTCTGCAGATTGAAAAGAAAACAAACTTCGGTTTGTAAACAGAGAATAAGCTAACCTTAAAAATGAATAATCTAATCCTTCTCCAAGTTGAGTAGATATATTTTCTACTCTATCTCGAATTATTTGTTGTCGTAAATTCATATCATCCTCCTTTTATTAATAAATCTCTATTTAATCAAACTAGGTAGAATTGCATAGAACTCTGTGGCTTTGACCATATCTTCTAATGAAACCGAATCATTGACAGTATGTGCTGTCTCTTCATCGCCAGGACCAAATCCTATTGATGGAATACCTGCTTTGCCTGCCCAATAGATTCCATTCGTAGAGAAATTCCATTTGCCGCTTTTCGCTTCAGGCAGACCTATCAACTTGCGTGCTGTTTGTCCAGCCTCTACTAGCGGATGATTTTCTTCTAATGCCCAAGCAGGGAAATATTTATCAACTGGAAAAACAAAACCTGTATAAGATGGTTCATCATAAAATAATTCTTCTAACTTGACGGTATCTTTGAATTCAGCAGGGATTAAATCCTCAACTTGTTTTCTTACAACTTCTTTCGTTTCACCAAATGTCATTCTTCTATCTATATAAATCACGGCTTCATCAGGCACTGCATTGATTGATGGAGTCCTGACATGCATATCTGAAACTGTAATTTTTCCATGCCCTAAAAATTCGTGGTCACCGAGTTGAGGTTCTAAATCTCGAATGCCTGCAATGATTGGCAATAATTTATAAATGGCATTATCACCAAGATGATTACTCGCCGCATGTGCAGATTTTCCTTTGGATGTAATCTTCATCTCCAAACGACCTTTATGCCCGCGATAGGTCAGCATTTTGGTCGGTTCACCAATCACAACGAAATCAGGTTTCACTTTTGGGTCAACTTCTACAAATGTGTTGGGAGCAATGCCATCACACCATTCTTCCATATTACCGAAGTAATAAGCAGTCCAGCCATCAAGCAAACCTAAATCTCGTGCCATGGCTAAGCCATAAATCATGCCAGGGGTGGAACCTTTTTCGTCACAAGCACCACGCGCATATAAAATCCCATCTTCAATTTTGCCTTTGAATGGGTCCCATTTCCACATAGATGGGTCACCAACACCAACGGTATCAATATGTGAATCATAGACAATGACTTTTTTGCCACTCCCTATTCTTCCAATGGTGTTGCCCATTTTGTCAAAGCGAACTTCATCGAAGCCGAGTTTTTTCATTTCGGCTTGAACTCTTTCACCGACTGGTCCAATTTGCGAATCCATGCTTGGGATTTCACAAATCTCCAACATAAATTGAATCATATCTTCTCGTGCAGCTTGCACACGTTTTTGGATTTCTAAAACTTTATCTGCCATTATTTCTCCTTGAGTGATTTATAAGCTTCAACATTCAAAATTTGAAACCTGAAAACTTTCTAACTATTATTTCCTACTCTTCTTACAATATGAAAATGAAAATAACCGGGGATAAAATAACTCATCGAAACATCTACCATCTTGCCGTTTTCATCAAACAATTGAGAATTGAAATGAAGTAACACATCGCCACGTTGAATTTCAAGTGGTTTAGCAACATCTGCCGAAGCACCGATAGCACTTACGTCGGCGCGAGAAGAAGTTAACAAGTCACCGCGACCAAGTAACAGGTCAAGCACTGAGCCGTTGAATCCCGTTGGCAAATCTTTCGCAGACAAGAAATCTTCAGGCAATGTATCCACTAAATAGGCAATCGGTCTGCCTTCGGTGCGAATGACGCGGCGAATACGAGTCAGTTTTGCATTTTCTTTGACGCGAAATGTAGAAGCGAGTTCTTCATCGGCTTGAATGGTTTCGATGTTCAAATCACTGAGCGACACTTCAAGCCCTTGACGTTTGGCAAGCGTATCAATGCTTTCTAGGATTTCTAAGCCACTATCAAGCGCTTTGATTTTTCCAACGACATACGTGCCAGAACCTTGTTTGCGACGAAGCAAACCTTGCGTTTCAAATGAACGCATGGCTTCACGTAACGTAGCACGTGACACGCCAAGTTGTTTTGCAAGGTCTGGCTCAGAAGGCAAGCGTTGACCTGCCGGCGTTTTGTTGATTATTTTTGCAAGGTCAACTTGCAAACGTTGAAAAGGAAAATTTGCCATAAAGTCTCCTATTGATTAAGGTACCCATATTGAATATCGCTCATCGAAATGAAAAAAACAATTTTCCGTAATACAAGTATCTACAAAATTTGAACCCCTCTCTTGCATATCAAAGTAATAAAAATCTTTCCCGGTAGAATAGAAAAAGCCTTTAGAATCTAATCGCCATGTAATATCTATAACACCAGAAATTTCTAAGTTTGCTACAAAATCGTCATTTTCATCATACAAGTCTATTTCTTCATTGTTATAAACTATTAACCAAGAATAATCTGGTGAAATACTTGTCTTATAATTTTCAAGGTAACTTAGTTGTTTCGTCGTTCCATCTAAAGCTAGAGATTTTAACATTTCATTATTTTTCGATGGATATTCCAGAGCTAAAAATCTATATTTTTCTCCTCCACGAAAAACAATGTTGTAATAATAGCCATTAAATACTAAATCGTTTTTCCCTTCAAAACCTATAAAATAAATTCCTGGATTTTCAGGAGGATTATAGTAAGTTGTTGTCATCGCAATAATACTATTTTGATGGTCAATAGCAGTTTCTCCATACAGTTCATCCCAAAACACTTTGGTTTTACCAGTTTCAATATTAAGAGTTAATAATTGACTATTTCCTGCTGTATGTGTTCCACCTGTCATAAGTAAAGTATCTTCTGAGAGCCAATCAACAATTCCTCCCCAAGTATCTTGCCATAAAGATTTCGGATTCTTAACAAGAATATCACTTAACTTAATAAAATGCATAGACGTACTTCCATATAACAAGTGATCCGGCATTTGATTGTACAAAATTACGTATTCGCTATTTGGTGACCAACTAATGTTACTCACATTTTGAATATCATCATTTACTCTTTTTATTTCATCACCTTCAATATCATATATATACACATCAGAAGATACATCATCAATTTGACCTGCGAAGGCGATATAACGACTATTTGGTGACCACTTTACTGAATAAATGCCCCATGGAAAAGTTGATGTGATTGCTCCACTCAAATCTATATCACTATCAGATTGAAAATAGTTGGGAAACTGAGCTTTCAAAGCATCGATTACTTTTTCAAGTTTTTCTTGATAGCCTTCTGCTACAATATTTGTAATTTCTACTATTTTATTATTTCTTAAGTTGAGAAGTTTTATAGTTACAGGGAGATTTTCTTTAAATCCATCTACTAAACCAATCGAACCTGTAAAAAAAGCCATCCATTCTCCATTTGGTGAGATTGAATAAGGAAAAAATAATCCTGTATGTGAGTCTTTGGGTAATTCAATATTTTTTCTTCCAATACCATCGCCATCATAAATAATTATTTCTTTTTCAGAAAAATTTTCTAATATTAGATAAGGTCCTTCTTCATCCAACGGCGGAAATGGGGTTATAGTGGCAGTAGGTGGAATAAGAGTATTTGTTGGTTTTGGAGTAGAAGTAGCAGTTAATGGCACATCAACACTTGGTTGACATGCCATTAACAAAATTATCAAAATAATAAATACTGCTACTCGTACTTTTTTCATAAAAACAATCTCAAAACCTCTGTGGCTAAATAATTTTCAATCTTCCAACACAGGAATAAAATCAAACTTCGTCACATCCACCAAACCTTTATCTGAAATTCTCAATTCGGGGATGACCACCAACGCCAACAAACTCAATTGCATATTTGGGTTATTCAATTCACTGCCACACATTTTGAAACCTTCTAAAACATTGTTTGCTTTTTCGGCAACCACATCCGCACGTTCGTTAGACATCAAACCCGCAATCGGCATCTCAACCAAAGCAATCACATTACCATCTACAACAACCACTTGACCACCACCGCATCTTGCTAATTCATTCGCGGCAACCGCCATACTTTCTTCATCATTCCCCACCACAATCATGTGATGGCTATCATGCGCCACTGTTGATGCAATCGCACATCTTCGCAAAAAGCCAAATCCGCTCACCAAACCCACCACAACTTTTCCAGTTTTACGATGGCGTTCCACCAAAGCAATTTTTGCGATGTCACGATTTATATCTGCTTTGACTTCACCATCTTCTACTTTGACTTTCATTTTAAGATGACGAGTCGGTGCTTGATTTTCAATGACTCCAATTACATTCGCTTCAATCTCTGACCCATCACTGGCTCTGCTTCGGAGAACAAAATCTTGGCTTGTGAGTTTTCTCTTCACCTTGACAGAATTCGTCACCCAACTTGGATATTTCACACTCGGCAATTTGATTTGCCATTCGCCATTCTCTGCAATCACTTGCCCTTTTGCAATGACAAGGTCTGCGCCAAAGTTCATCAAGTCATTGACTAACAAAATATCAGCATATCTGCCCGGTGCAATCATGCCCATTTCTTTGCTCATACCGAAATGTTCAGCGGTGTTAATCGTCATCATTTGAATCGCAGTCATCGGATTCAAACCTTCGGAGATAGCATGTCTCAGCACACGGTCCATGTGTCCTTCGGAGGTTAATGTCCCAGCATGAGAATCATCTGTACACAAGATGAAGCGACGCGAATCCAATTTCTTTTCAGTAATAGCTTTCACTTGCGCAGCGACATCAAACCAAGCGGAGCCATATCTCAACATCGCTTTCATACCTTGACGAACTCTTGCAATCGCATCATCCATGCGTGTGCCTTCATGGTCATCTTCCGCACCACCAGCGACATAACCGTGAAATGGAATCCCCAAATCAGGTGAAGCATAATGCCCACCAATCACTTTTCCCGCCGCATGTGTCGCAGACATTTCGTCCAACATTTTTGTATCACCCATAAACACACCGGGGAAGTTCATCATCTCGCCTAAACCGATAATGCCTTTCCATTTCATCGCAATCGCTACTTCTTTCGGTCCAATAGATGAACCCGGAGTTTCCAACCCAGGAGCAGATGGCACACACGAAGGCATTTGCACCCACACATGAATCGGTTGCTTTTGGGCTTCATCTACCATCAACTTCACGCCTTTTAGACCAAATACATTTGCAATTTCATGCGGGTCAATGAACATACCGGTTGTGCCACGAACAGCAACTGCTCGCACAAATTCTGTGACAGTCACCATCCCAGACTCAACATGCATGTGGCCATCTAACAGCCCGGGTACTAAATATTTTCCATTTGCATCAATAACTTTTGTTTTCTTACCAATGGTATGACTTGCATCTCTACCCACAAATGCAATTCTTCCATTGATAATAGCAATATCAGTATTCGCAATAATTTCACCTGATTGCACACTGACCCATTTGCCATTCCGAATCACAAGTTCAGCATGGGTACGCCCCATGGCAACATCAATTAATGATTGGGTGAGTTTGGTGGAAGAAGTCATACGATTAACTCCTTTGTATTAATTAGACATCTCTGTGTTATATAAATCTAACAAATAATCATACTGCCCAGTGTTGAACTTCCAGATTTCTGTTATGCGATTCCAATCCCAAATTGGTCCAGTAATCAAGACCTGCAATTTTGAATAATACAAAGCCAAGTTCGAGTCGGCAATTTGATTTTCACCTGATTCTAAAGTTTCAATATAACCTTCAGGAATTTCACGGCGGAAGTGACCTGGATACCAATATGAGATAGCGGGCAAACGTGCCAAAATTGGGTCTGACAATGCGTAATTATCTATCATGTAAACATTGGGACCTTTACCATAACCAGGTTTTCCCAGCGCATCTGCAATAGATACTTGTTGATAACCCGTAAACTGCCATTCGCTACCAGCAAAACGTGATCCCAACTTTTCATCCTCTACATCCCTAAAACCATTTTCAATAAAACTATTAAATTGACCTTTTCGCTCATTGCCAAAATAGTGTAAGCGTTGGTCAGAGACATCATTTCTGTCACTGATGGGGTACTCAGGCAGATACAAGACCATATTGGATGACCACAATGGGGAACGCAAAGAAAAAACACCTAATAAAACTAAAATTCCAAAATTGGCTAATTGCATTCTCTTCCCCACAAGCTGGCTTGAAAGAATCGCAGTAGCAATCAGCAACGGAGCGGTTAAGAATCTACCTGCCATAAAATCGCCACCGATTTTGACGACATAGGCTACATATAGCAGAATGCCTGCAAATAAGAAAATCTGCTTCCAGTTCTTTTCAAAATACAAAGTGACCCCCGCCAAACCAACCGTGAAGAATAGGATGGGGTCCCAGTTGATAGAGTTTAATAAATAATCAAACCCCTGTAAAATCAAAGCACCGTCAGATATGCCTGTGCTTAACTTAGCAAAGGCTGTATTCGGCACAAGGAAACCAAAATAAATGAGTGAAAATAGTTCCCATAAGACGATTGGGATAAAGCCAATCATAATTTTTATTAAGTTATTCTTCCGCAAAGGAGACATCCACCAAGCATACAGCAAGGCTGGGGCGACCAATGCAAATGCATCTATACGGTTGAGCATAATCAGAGAGGAGACAAAAGATAAAAGTAAGAGGTTCGGACTTTCAGCAAAATAAATGACGATAAATAGCACAAGTAGCAAATGTGTTAATGGGTTCTCTAGTCCAGAGGTGGAGTAATCAATAAAACTAGTAGAAAGACTTAGCGTGAGCGTTGATAGTACAAGTGACAGCATATTTGGCTTTGAGATACGTGTTAGTAGAAAATAAACTGCTAGTACAGAAATCAAAACCGATAGCAAGGATGTTATATAAAACAAAGCGTTTGGCATACTGGGAATGAATAGTCTTTCTACCCAATAGGCAAACGAAATACAAAACATCCACAACGGATGTGTAAACGCCTGCACACGCACAAACGGGTTGTAACCTAAGCCATAACCTGCTAAAAAGTTTTCCACCACGCGGAATGTGATAATGGCATCATCGGAAACCCATGCACTACGAAGCACAAGCAATCCATAAAAAGCAACTAGAGCATAAATAATGAGTGAATTTTCTTTTACTTGTTTCATCTTATCTTCCAACTTAATTCCCAAATTGATTTATAACAACAATACCCATCACAAACAATACAAAGAAAATAACTGGTGAAAATAAACTCCATGCCATCATTTTGTTATTTTGATATAAAGCATACGCCGAACCAAAGTGCAAAAACGGCAAGACAATAATAATCCTTGTATTTGGTGAACCACCAAAATAATAAACGAAAGGCAAAAATAAAACTGCGCCAATTACTACTAGCCAAGTTTTATTTTTAATAAGCCCAAATATAGAAAGCACTAAAGCAAGTACAACTAACATTCCAAAAATCAGTGCTGGCATGTTTCACTTTTAACTTTCTAACAATCTCTTTGCCGCTTGGTTGTGACGTTCAATTATCTTGCCTTCATCCACTGTCACCAATTGACCTGCTTTGACAACAAATCTTCCATTTACAACAGTGTAATCCACACGCACAGGTTGACCAAAGACAATTGCTGAAACGGGGTCATGCATACCAGCAAAGCCAAGTTGATTTAGATTGACGGCAAAAAAGTCAGCACATTTTCCAACTTCTAAACTACCAATGTCATTTCTTCCTAAAACTGCCGCGCCACCGCGAGTTCCTAAATATAATGCCTCACGCGCAGTCATCAATTTTCTATTCGGGTCATTTGAGAGTGAATAACCTGTGATGCCCTCTTTAACCCGTGATACCAGCATAGCATTTCTCACTTCTGAAAGCAAATGCGAACCATCGTTTGATGCGGAACCATCCACACCCAAGCCAACGTTGACTCCTGCTTTGCGATATTCTTTGATTGGCGCAATGCCTGAAGCCAGCCTCATATTGGATGTGGGACAATGTGCCACGCCGCAGTTATGCTTGGCAAAAACTTTTATCTCTTCATCGTTGACATAGACCGCATGTGCAAACCAAACATCATCGCCGACCCAATCAACTTCTTGCATATAACCCACTGGACGATGCCCAAACTTCTGTAAACAAAATTGTTCTTCGTCTTCTGTTTCGGCTAAGTGGGTGTGCAAATGCACGCCATACTCACGCGCAAGTTTTGCAGATTGTTTCATTAAGTCAGTCGTCACGCTAAATGGCGAGCAAGGCGCTAAAACGATTTGAGTCATAGCCCCATGCTTAGCATTATGATATTTTTCGATGAGACGTTGCGAATCTTTTAGTATCGCTTCTTCTGTATCGACAACTGAATCGGGTGGCAAACCGCCTTGTGACTCACCGAGACTCATTGACCCGCGCGATGCTTGTAGCCGAACCCCAAGTTGAAGTGCCGCATCAATTTCGTCGTCAAGTTTTGAGGCGTTTGGATATAAATATAAATGGTCAGATGCAGTGGTGCATCCTGAAAGCGCAAGTTCTGCTAACGCAGTCTGAGTCGAAGTGAAAATATCATCAGGTTGAATCTTTGCCCAAATCGGGTATAAAGTTTTCAACCAATTAAATAAATTTGCATCTTGCGCGGCGGGGACAGCGCGCGTGAGGGTTTGATAAAAATGATGATGTGTATTGACCAACCCCGGCACGACGACATGATTTTTCAAATCTAAAATTTCATCGGCTGTGTTTGGCAGTTCGGATGCTTGACCAATTTTTTCAATGATGCCATCACGAATAAATATTCCACCATTTGGAATTTCGGTTTGCTTATCGTCCATAGTAACGATGTATGCGTTTTTGATTAGTAGTGTAGTCATGGGGTCTGATTGGTCTCAATAGTCTAATTGGTCTAAAAGGTTAAAATCGTCAATCCAAAATCAAAAATCGTAAATTGAATTGGTCTAGTTGTCTGACAAATTGAGTGTAGCAAAAAAACGGGTAGATGTCAATTTTTATTTTTCATAGACGCATACCTTGAAACAAAATGCACCAACCAAGAGGATAGTTTCGTTTGATAGGTTGCCTGCCTGATAATTTTTCGCATCTCTTCTGGACCTGAAAACTGGTCAAGCAAAATAACAGATGTCCCCACTTCAAACGCCGCGTGTGCATCCGAACCGACAGTGCCAGCCAAGTTATATTTTTCAGCAAACTGTTTTGCTTGAACATTGAATAATGGATTCATGCAACGTGAATTAAATATTTCAATTGCATCCACTTGCTCAATAATTTCAAGTAAATCTTTTTCTTCCCAGCCCCCTTTTCTCAATCTATCAAACGGATGAGATACGCTGATAAAAGCGCCTTGTTCTTTTAATATCTTTATCGTTTCTTGCGGAGTCAAGCCTGCTGGAATTTCTTCTTGCACATAAGCCGCTAGAATCTCTCCACGAGTAGTCATAATTTCCTCGCCCACAATAACCAACTCACGGTCAAGTTTTTGAGCCGCGAGTGCTCCTTGAATCGAATTATGGTCAGTGATGACCAATTTATCTAAACTTTTTCGTCTGGCGGTTTTAATCAAATCTGCTGGTTTGGTCAAAGAATCTTTTGAAGCATTGGTATGGCAGTGAAATTCAAGTTTTAGCATAAAGCAATTTTACCAATTCACTCACTTTTGATTTAGAATCAAGGTTATGATTCGAAAAGGACTCTCTGCCTTTTTTGCGGAATTACAAAAGCCATACGGCATTGTGGTTATTTTATTTTTAGTGTGGCATGGAATCATTTGGTGGTTTTCAATTCCGTTCACGTGGTTGGGTAGCCTTTTTGTGCTGGGGGTAGACCTAATTGCTACATTTATTATGTTAGAAGGCTTAACCTACTTTTTCTCTCAGTTTGTGTTGCCGATTCAAAACGAAAAAGACCGCCAAGAAATTTATACCCGCGTGCGTGAATTTGAATCTGGGAAGCGCGGACCCATTTTATTTGTAAAAAACGGGCGAGTAATTAAACACGAGCATGAAGATAACAAACGTGGCAAAGGTGTAATTGTTTTGGATACTGCCAGCGCAGTGGTGCTTCGGACAGACACCGAAATTGTAGGACCTGTTGGACCTGGCATTCGGTTTACAAAAGCAAATGAATACATCATCAGCCACACAAAAAATGGAAAAGAAGAACCAATTGGGGTAGATTTAAGAACGCAATGGCAATTTATTGGACCTCACGCTAGCGACCAGCCATTGCTTAATCCATTTCCAACATCAAACCCAAAATATGCGAATGAAGTGGAAAGACGGCGTAAACAAACTGTTGGCTTAACCAGAGATGGCTTTGAAATTTCTGCCACGATTAGCATTAAATTCAATGTGAGGCGTACCAAACGAGTCATCCCAAGCGAAAGCGGGGTAAAGTCACAATTTCGCTACGACCCAAGCGCCGTGCGTGATGTTGTTACGCGCCAAGCCATGCACTTAGATAAAACCGAAAATAAAGTAATCCGCCTTGAATGGAAAGAACTGCCTGCGCATTTGGTTGTTAACTTATGGCGCGAGTACATTCGTAAAGCAAAACTAGAAGATTTATTCACAACTTCAAATAGCATGAGCGGGCTACAACATATTGAAGAAATGATTCGACAACGTGTTTGTAAACCCGAAGTAGTTATCCTTAATGAAGTCGGCAGACCTGATGTCTCTCCTCGCAAACAGGGTAGCCGAGAGTATCAGCAACTTGAAGAACGAGGCTTAGAAATTACCGAGGTGCGGATTCATAACGTGATGTTTGACCTTGACATGGATAAAGCCCGCGTAGAGCAATGGAATGCTGAATGGACAAAGCTAGCCAAACGTGAAGAAGAATTACTAAAAGAGACACAAGTTCTGGTAGAAACATCCGCTAGAAATGATGCCCTCAAAAAATTTGCTAAAGTGGCTTCGCAAAGATTCGACAATCCGCTTGCGCCCCGACAAGATATTTACACAACCATACAAAATTTAATTGAACCGATTAAAGAAAATTTGCTTACAGAAAGCCGCGCCAACAATGATGTTGAGGCTGAACTAAGAAAATTAGATGAAATTTTGAAATGGGCAATCACCAACAAACAAGACCTCATCCAAAGACATGCTGGAGGTGAGGGATGATGAAAACCCGCGTGCAAGCCAATGAGTATTTATCTTTATTGTTTGGTTTAAAAGATAAAAATGTGCAATATCGAGTAACCGCTAGATTAATTGCTTTTTTTGGTATTATCATCATATTAGGGTTAATCACAATGGGGGTTGCAGGTGACCAAATCCTCACCACCGAACAGCGACTTGGCGTTGTGGCATGGAGTTTTATCAAATATCCATTATTAATGTATGCGATTTACAAAGTGACCATTACGCGGGCGGCAAACTATTTGGCTGATATTTTTGAATTAAAAGATGTATCCATTGCAGAAGGATTCATTGAAGAAGTTGCCTTTGGCGCAGGCGATGAAAGCATCACCATTAATGAAGGCAAGGTCTCTGAAAAAGACGAAGCCTCTCCCATCATCTTAATTGGCGGACCAGGCAAAATTAAAGTAAACCTCGGTAGTGCCGCACTGCTCGAACAACTAGATGGCGACCCTGAAGTCATTCATGCTCAAAAAGATTTATGGGAACTCGAATGCTTTGAGCGTATTCGAGAAATTGGCAAAGAAGACCAAGTGGGCAAACGCGAATATGCCGCCATCAATTTACACGACCAATTTGTAACCGAATTAGAAGTGGCTTCGCGCACCAAAGATGGTTTCCCCATTGAAGCGAAAGATATTAAGATACTATTTAGTATTCAAAGAAACCCAAATCAATTCTATACAAAAAATACAATCGTTGACCCTTATTCTTTTGACGAGCGGGCTGTTCAAAAATTAGTGTATAACCAAATTGTTTTAACCTATAACGAAAGTTTAATGTCGCAACCTTCTCAAAAAAAATCGGTAATTTCCTTCCCGTGGGATACAACCGTCATTCCATTGGTATTGCACAAGTTAGATAAAATCATCATGGAAAACACACTTAGCCAAATTCTTGCCACCATTAGCCAACAAGAATTGGATATGCTCACTGAAAATGAGCAAACCATCAAAAAAATTCAAGTGGAACTGACAGGCGAAATGACACGCGCCAACATTAGCACACTCAAACAATTACCACAGTTCAAATCACGCACTGCCATTACCCAAGAATTTTTTGAAAAAACCTTTACCGACGAAGCCGAAAAATACGGCGTAACCGTTCATTGGATTGATGTTGGCACGTGGAACTTACCACACGGCATTGTCGTTGACAATCTAAAATCTGCTTGGGCATTAAGCCAAAACAATGCCAGCAAACGCAATGAAATTGAAAACTCAAAAAAACAATTTGAGCTCGAAGGATTTCTTGACCTCATCAACCAAACCATTGTTGAAAATTTTGAAAAAAGTTCGTATGGCTTTAGGTTAACCGATAAAGAGTATGATGAAATTATCAAACATTCTGAAAAAGGCGAAATGAAAATAGACCGCCTCTTACAACAAGAAACCAAACCCGTGAGTGCCAGTGCCAAAAAATCTTTAGAAATTGCTCGCGAAATTCTACGCGCCTTTCGACGCGAATTTTTATACATCAAAGAACAAAATAAAAAAGAAGACCTCTCTTTGCTTGAACAAGAAGAAGTCACGCGCCTTGATAAAGCCATTCAAGATATTGAACTGTTTATTTTTAGAAAAGTAAAATGATAAAACACCCCCACATTCAACTCTCTACCGAAGTTGCCCGTGCCATCAACATCGGCTTGCCCATCGTCGCGCTTGAATCCACAGTCATTACACATGGTTTGCCCAAACCGCAAAATATAAATTTAGCACGCGATATGGAAAAAACGATTCGTGATTTTGGAGCAACACCCGCAACCATTGCTTTATTAGATGGAAAAATCCGCATCGGTTTAACTGACCCAGAACTGGTTCGCCTTGCTGATAGCGACTCTTCACTGAAAGTGAGTCACCGTGATTTTGCAACCGCCATTACAAAAAAAGTTAACGGCGGAACAACCGTAGCAGGCACCATGCTCGCCGCCAACATGGCTGGGATTAAAGTATTCGCCACAGGTGGAATCGGTGGTGTACATAAAGAATCAGCGTTTGATGTTTCAACCGATTTACATTCATTAGCAGAGATTCCAACTATTGTTGTGTGTGCTGGTGCAAAATCTATTTTAGATTTACCTGCTACATTAGAAACACTTGAAACACTAGGCGTGCCTGTCGTCGGCTACCAGACTGATGAATTCCCTGCCTTTTATTCACGCGAAAGCGGACTGAACGTCAGCGTGCGACTGGATTCCCCGAAAGAAATTGCTGAGTTTGCAAAAGCCCACTGGAGTTTAGGATTAAGAAGCGGAATCCTCGTCACGAATCCGATACCTGAAACAGAATCAATTCCAAAGTCTAAAATGGAACCGATGATTGAGAAAGCATCCAAGGAAGCAATTGAGCAAGGAATTCACGGGCAAGCACTCACTCCGTTTTTATTAAATCGAATCAATGAATTATCCAAAGGAAAATCATTGAAAGCGAATTTGGCATTGTTACTAAATAACGCCCGCCTCGCCGCTGAAATTGCACAAGAGATGAATGTGAAAAGAAAAGAGTGGGCGATTTAGCCCTTCAACAACTCCTCCACCAAACTCTCTGGCACCTGCACAGCAACAACTTCCCCTTTAACAGTAATCACACCGTTTGCCATTAACCATTCTTCAATTACAACTTTTCTGCCTTTATGTTCTTTGACCTTCGCGCGAATCTCTAATTGCACATTTAACGGTGTTGGTTTGAGATAGTCCACATGCAAAGAAGCGGTTAAGAAGCGTGTATTCGGTTCGGCATTTGGGTCATTTTCTTTGGCGGCTTTGTATGCAACTGCGGCGGCAGTTCCTGTTCCGTGACAATCAATTAATGAAGCGAGTAACCCGCCATACACATATCCTGGAATGGCAGTGTGATATGGCTTGGGCATAAAATAACAAACCGATTCATCACCATCCCAATAACTTTTGATTTGATGTCCGTGTTCGTTTAATTTGCCACATCCATAACAATGGGCGAAGTAATCGGGGTAATACTCTTGAAAGGCTTTTTCGGTCATAAAGTTCTCCTAAAGAAAATCTTAACCACGAAGGGTCACAAAGTATTAATTTTTTTTCCTTTGTGTACCTTTGTCTACTTTGTGGTGAATTAATTATGGTGTCACTGTAAATGTCGGTGTTCCAGTCGCAAGGTTATCTAAAACTACAAATCGCCCGACGGTTTTCCAGTCATAGCCCATGAAAATCACTACTTCATATTGACCAGCAACCCATCCGCCCACAGGGTTTGAACATTCTGTATAACCGCCAATGCCACCTGTTCCCCATTCAGTTCTCCACGGTTCGGTTTCGTAACAAACCAATTCACGATTGCGATACCACAACGCAGACCATTGCACGCCAGGCAGTGTATTGTTGTAATCAAATCCGCCGTACATTGTTTCAATTGGAAGTTCAAAAGAAGTTCTTGGATTAACTGGGTTTACGCCATCAAACTCGGTTGAAAATTGTATAGCCGTAAAAACCGCATTGGGATTGGGAGTCACAGGTCCAGCAAATAAGGCTTCAATTGCTAAAGGCAAAAATGGCGTGGGCGTTAATGTCGGTGTATCTGAAACAGAAGGTGTTAAAGTTAAAGTTGGTGTTTCAGTAATCGTTGGAGATAATGTAATGGTAGCAGTTAATGAAGCAGTTGGCGATGGCGGAAATACTTGATAGACCAATGGCTCTCCGCGCGTTGGCAACCAATAAGCAAAATAGAATAAAAATAATGCAAATAAAAATAAATAAATTGAGTTGCGGTTATATCTTTTTCGCAAACTATAAAAAGATATTTTTCTCGCCGCCTGATAATTTAATATCCCAGCCCGAATAGCAAGAAATGCACCAATCACAGCAAACAACGCGATAACAATAATACCTGCCCGAATATCCATGCTTGAAATTATAGCATGTGGAAAACCGACGGCTGACCGCAGACCATAGACGGCGGTCAGTCGTCAGCGGTCTATCGTGAATCATCCGCAACACTTTTTTTAGTTTATGTGTTAAAACATTCGCTATGACAAACGAAATCATCCTCCTCAAACTGGGTGGGTCTTTGATTACAGATAAAGACACGCCTTTTACAGCACGATTAGATAAATTAACTGAACTTGCCAATGAAATAAAAACGGTTCTTGACCACGCCCCAAACTGGTCGCTGATTCTAGGGCATGGTTCTGGCTCGTTTGGTCATGTCGCCGCTAAAAAACATGGCACTCGAAATGGTGTGCAAACCGTTGAACAATGGTATGGCTTTGCCGAAGTCCGCTTTCAAGCCGCGGAGTTAAATCGCTATGTGGTCAAATCATTAATTGAAGCGGGGTTGCCTGCTATTCCATTCCCACCATCTGCTTCGATGATTTCAGACAATAGAAAAGTGATTCAGCATAATGTATCCACAATTCAAAAAGCGCTAGATAATCATTTATTGCCCGTTGTGCAAGGTGATGTTGCTTTTGATGAATCATTAGGCGGCACAATCTTATCCACTGAAGATGTGTTTACTTTTTTAATCGAAAAATTCAATTGCTCAAGAATTTTATTAGCAGGCATTGAAGCTGGGGTGTGGGAGGATTTCCCAGCCAGAACAAAGTTGGTGAAACAGATTCAACTATCCACCTATGAAAAGATGCGGGCAGGTATCAAGGGTTCAGTCAGCACCGATGTCACTGGCGGGATGAAAGCCAAAGTCGAAGAGATGTTTTCCTTAATCCAAAAAAATGAAAACCTGACCGTGCAAATTTTTTCTGCCGAAGAAAGCGGATTTTTGACACGCGCTTTGCAAGGCGAAAATGTTGGAACATTGCTGACAATCTGATACAATTAAATTATATATAATTTTCAAGGAGAACGAATGGCTACCAAAACCAAGAAGTCTGCGAAGAAAGTCGTAAAAAAATCAGCAAAGAAGATTGTAGTAAAAGCAAAAAAAACAACGCCAGCCAAAGCAAGTTTTTCTTTTAAACCGACAAAATTAAAATTGCTTCGTCCTGTGCCATCGGATATTGAAATTGCACAAGCCGCAAAACTAAAACCGATTACACAAATTGCGGATGAATATGGGGTGCGTGAAAATGAATTGGAATTATACGGACCCTACAAAGCCAAAGTTAAGTTAGATATTTTAGAACGATTAAAAAATAAACCGAACGGCAAATATATTGATGTAACCGCCATTACACCAACACCATTGGGTGAAGGAAAAACAACAACTACAATTGGTTTATCACAAGCATTGGGGGCGCATCTTGGAAAAAAAGTTATCACTTGTATTCGCCAACCATCTATGGGACCAACTTTTGGAATCAAAGGTGGTGCGGCTGGTGGTGGATATTCGCAAGTCATTCCAATGGAAGATTTCAATTTACATCTCACGGGTGATATTCATGCTATTACGGCTTCACATAATTTAGTCGCCGCCGCGTTGGATGCGCGTGTGATGCACGAAAAGCAACAAGATGATGAAAAACTTTTCAATGCGCTTTGCCCGCCTGATAAAAAAGGCAATCGCAAATTTTCCGCAACAATGTTGCGCCGTTTGAAAAAGTTGGGAATTAATAAAACAAATCCAGATGATTTAACACCCGAAGAAAGAAGTAAATTCGCTCGTTTAGATATTGATGAATCCACAATTACATGGCGACGTGTAGTAGATATTAATGACCGCTTCTTGCGTGAAATTCAAGTTGGTTTGGGCAAAGACGAAGCAGGCTTTGAACATCGTTCTGGATATGACATTACAGTCGCTTCTGAAATTATGGCAGTGCTTGCGCTTACAACTTCATTAGAAGATATGCGCGAACGCTTTGGCAACATGGTTGTGGCTACCAGCAAACAAGGTGAAGCCGTAACTGTGGAAGATTTAGGCGTGGCAGGTGCAGTAACTGTGTTAATGAAAGATGCCATCAAACCAAACCTCATGCAAACATTAGAAGGCACAGCCGCGATGGTTCATGCAGGTCCGTTTGCAAATATTGCTCATGGACAATCTTCTATTATTGCCGATATGGTTGCATTAAAACTCGTCGGCAAAGATGGATTCGTTGTAACCGAATCTGGTTTTGGTGCCGATATTGGCATGGAAAAATTCTTCAATATCAAATGTCGATATTCGGGATTAATTCCGCATGTTGTAGTCATGGTAGCAACTGTCCGCGCGTTGAAGATGCATGGTGGTGGTCCAAAAGTTGTGGCAGGCAAACCGCTTGCTCCAGAATATACCGATGAAAATTTAGATTTACTTCGCAAAGGTCTTGCGAACCTTGAACGTCACATTCAAAATGCAAATAAATTCGGAGTCAAAGTGATTGTGGCAATCAATTCATTTGCAACCGATACACCCGCCGAAGTGGAATTGATTCGCAAAGCATCCATTGAGTTTGGAGCAATGGATGCGATTCTTTGCACACACTGGGCAGATGGTGGCGTAGGCACAAAGAAACTTGCCGAAGCCGTTGTAAAAGCCGCAGAAGAAAAAAGCAACTTCCAATTTTTATATCCGCTTGAAGATTCAATCAAAACAAAAATCGAGAAAATCGCCAAAGAAATTTATCGCGCCGATGGCGTGGATTACACACCCGAAGCCGAAGAACAAATCACACGTTATACAAAACTTGGTTTTGATAAACTCCCAATTTGTATGGCGAAAACACATTTGTCATTTAGTACTGATGCGACTCAAAAAGGTGCGCCCACCGATTTCCGCGTAAAAGTTCGTGAAATTCGCGCATCAGTTGGTGCGGGATTTTTATATCCAATTCTCGGCGATATGCGAACCATGCCAGGTCTCGGCACGCGCCCATCGTTTTATGATATTGATTTGGATTTGAAGACCGAGAAAATTTTAGGATTGTTCTAAACAAGTGCGTCGCACCTTTCTGGTCGAAATTATCCTAACCCGTTAGGTGCAACGCACCCTTTCAGCACTCCCTACAAATTTGCAATTCAGTACATTTAGGCTATGCGGGAAAACTTTCATTGTCATATAATTTTGACTTATGAAACAAGATGAAACCCCCTCTTTGATTATTCAACGAGATTTGATGAAAAGCCGAGAAGTTCACGCCTCTGACTTAGCCTCAGCCTGTTACAAAACCATCGAGCGACTCAACCCGATTCTTAATGCTTTCATTACCGTCATCCCGCCTGAAAAAAATGACATTCCCAGCAATGGCAGTATGCCATTATACGGAATCCCCGTCGCAGTCAAAGATTTGTATGATGTAAAAGGAATCCGCACGACTGGCGGCTCTAAGTTTTTTGAAAATAACATCGCCAAAGAAGATGCCTTTGTGATTCAAAAAATCAAAAAATCAGGTGGGATAATCATCGGCAAGACCAACACACATGAAATTGCATTGGGTGTCACCAATAACAATCCGCATTTTGGAGCATGTAAAAATCCTTGGGATATTACGAGAACGCCTGGTGGTTCATCAGGCGGTAGTGCAGTTGCCGTTGCAACAGGCATGAGTCTCGCCGCAATCGGTACTGATACTGGAGGCTCGATTCGAATCCCTGCTTCGTTATGTGGCGTGGTTGGTCTCAAACCAACTTATGGAAGAGTCAGTTTAAGAGGCATTCTTCCGCTTTCATGGAATTTAGACCATGCAGGTCCAATTACTAGAAAGGTGGAAGATGCGGCACTGATGTTACAAGTGATGGGTGGATATGACGAGAAAGACCCAACTTCCGTAAAAACATTGCCAGGTGATTATTCTAGTCACCTACGAGATAAGATGAAAGAAAGAAAAATTGCTTTAGGTGTTGGCAATTTCATCGAAGAAAAAACAGACGCCGAAGTATTAGATGCTGTTCGCAAAGCGGCAAAGGTTTTTGAAGAACAAGGTGCCATGATTGAAGAAGTAAATCTGGATTTTCTACATGAAGCCGCAATGGCAAATGCTTTGATGACAACAGCCGATGGCGCGGCATTTCATCGCGAACGGATGAAAGAGCATATTGATTGGTTTGGGGATGATGTTCGTCAACGCTTGGAGATGGGCGCAAAATACACTTCCAGTGAGTACGCGTTAGCGCGGCGCACACAGGTCGAAGTCAAGCGAAGATGCGAATTGTTATTTGATGAGTATGATGTTTTGTTACTCCCCACAACCCCAATCACAGCACCCGTCTTAGAAGGTGAAGATGCTTTAGAACGTGCGCGTATGCTGACTCGTTTTACTTCTCCGTTTAATTTAACAGGCTTGCCTGCATTATCCGTGCCATGTGGGTTTTCAAAAGAAAATTTGCCAATTGGCTTACAAATTATTTCGCGGGCGTGGAATGAATCAGGTGTGTTGCGGGCAGGGTTTAATTATCAGCAAGCCACCAAGTGGCACACGATGAAAGCAAAAATTTAAGAACCGTATTTCTGTAAAACGAGCGCGAAAACATCTTTATCTTCTGGGAGGATTTCTATAATTTGAAAGCCGACGTGAAATAAATTTGGTAGGATGATATCCATTTTGCACCACTTGCTACGGGCGGCAAAAACGATATAAGGAATGCTACCAATATCTGGCGTAAGTTCGAGGCGCAGGTAGTAATCTTTATTAATTGGAAGTTCGTGCGTTGTTTCCAAACGCAAGCCTTCCATGCTCACTTCTACCATGTGACCTAAAATGTCTTGCGTGTCGTCATTTAGGACGCGCATATATACAGGGATTTTTTTTCGGGGAGTAGTTCTCTGTTCAGGCATCATACCTCGGCTTTCATTCAAAAACTTCGGTAAATTATTGTTTCAATTATACATTGAACAATGATTTTGTTACTCGTACTTAAGTGCTAGCACGGGTATCATGGTGGCGGCGCGTAAGGCAGGGTATAAACCAGATAACATGCCAATAAATGTAGAAAATGCGAGTACAAATATCGGAAGCCAAATCGGTGTATAAACCGCCACACTGGGTGGAATGCCGCCTTGTTGTGCGGCTTGTTGAGCAAGATACACAATAGCAACTACATTTAACATTTGCCCCAATAACCAGCCCACTAACACGCCACCTAACCCACCAATAAACCCAATGCCTGCGGCTTCTCCTAAAAATAGACTTAATACATCGCGATTGGTAGCGCCAACTGCTTTCATTAGTCCAATTTCGCGTGTGCGTTCTAAGATAGACATTGCCATTGTGTTGGCAATGCCAATAGCCGCAACCAACAATGCGATTGCGCCAACACCACCTAACACCACTTGCAAAATTTGATAAAAGTTATTAATGCCTTGCACAAAATCTAACATGGTGTTGGCTTGAAAGCCCAGTGCAATAATTTGGTCGCGCACTTCTAAGGTTTTATCTGGGTTTTCTACTTTGACGATGACTTCGTTATAGCCAGTTTTGTTGTAATTAATGCGAGTGTTATTTGCCCATTCGTTCATTACTTTCACTTGCTCTAAAGGCAGGTAAATTGAATAATCGGCTTCGCTACCTGCTTCGCTCAGAACCCCTGCAACCCGAAAACTGTAATTTTTACGAATCTCGTTACCTTGGTCATCATATTTGAAAATAGTCAGTTGAATTTGCTGGTCATATAAATCGGGCGGGGGTGGCGGTTCTTGACCAGGTCTCAAATTAAAGTCCATAAAATTTTGGGCAACGCGTGAACCGATAACAATCGTAGAACGTGAAAGTTGCGTTGTACCTTGTTCGGCTTTTAAGCCAAAATCGGCAAGGTCGTTTGTGCCAACGCCAAACATGCCAGTATAAGTTTGTAATTTTTTATAAGAAATCACGGAATTGGCTTGTAAAAACTCACGCGGGATGACCGCTACAACACTTGGGAGCGCGCCTAATTCTTGTAGGGCGCTATTGGTAAGCAATTTTATATCTTGCGTTCCGCCCCCACCTCCTCCGCCCCCACGCGGAGAGATAAATACCTCACCACCGCCACCATAAGCAGGATACACATAGATTTGACTTAAATCGCCAATGCCGTATAACTGTTCATTGGCATTCATTTGCAAGCCGATAGCAAGTGAAACTAAAATAACGACTGCGCCCGTGCCAATCACAACACCAATTGCCGTTAAACCCACGCGGGCTTTACGGCGATTAAGATTGGTTATAACAAGACGAAGCAAATCAAAAAATTTCATGCAGTGCTAACCTCCGCCACCACTTGGAATAGGCGCAGGTTCAACCTCCGAAGGCGGAACTTGAAATTCAGAATTTTGAGTCGCGGGAGCGCTATCTAACCCAAAAAGTCCGAGAATGAAACGCCAAAGTTTTTGGAAGAGGTTTTCTTCTTCCACTGGAGGAAAGGCCTCGCCGCCCGGCATATTTGGGTCTGGAGTCGGTTCAATAAAGCCTTCTTCTACAACAACTTCTATCGTTTTTTCAATGGTGCGCGGCTGATTAAAGTCATCGGTGTAATCAATCACGATGTTTAATGTTGTTGGTCCAGATTCATTTGGAAACAACATTGCATCTAAGGTAAAGTATCCACCTGCATCCAATGCGCCGATTAAAGAAGTTCCATTTTCAATCGTTCCATTTTGCGTGGTGACTTTGATATTACCTAACACCGCCAAGCGTTTACCCAAATTAACAATTTGAATCGGCAATGCACCGGGCTGACCTGCAAAAAACAAATCAGGCGGGCGATAAAAACTCACATCCAAATTCGGCAAACTATATACCAACAACGTAATCACTTGCTCATCATTAACAACTTCGCCTTTTCCATTGACATAAGAAAAAGTCATCTTCATTGGGTATGCCCCGGGGTTGGTTGAAACATTCACAATTAATTCTTGCGTGGCTTGCACATTACTGCCCGCTGGCACATCGCCAAGCGATTGCACATTTGATGCGCCAATTGGGGCAAAATTGGTAAACTCGCCACTTCCACCAGAAACGCCGCCAGGTCCGGGCGTTCCACTCGAACCGCCAGCACCACCGCCGCCCACAATCATCGTCACCCGTTGCGCTTTTTCATTGCCCACATTTTGAACGGTTAATATCAAATCGAATTGAGAACCGGGTTGGAGTGGGTCAACGCTCGTTTTATATGAAGTGATGATTAATTGCCCGCTTCGGACTCCTGTGGGAGTGGGTGTGTAATAGACGCCTCCACCTCCCCCGCCCCCACCTGTGACAGATGCCGTGAACGTAAATTTATCTGAATATGCTGTACCTTTGTCGTCATAATATGTCAACGTCACCTCAATGCTAACAACAGTTTTACCAGCCAACGAACCATTCGATACAAAACGTTGTTCTACACCTGTGTTTCCACCTGCAGATACATTACCTAACACTGCCACACCACCTGTTTCTAATGGTAATAAATCTGGTGATGTAAATGTAGCCTGCGTATTGTAGGCGGTCATATTGCCAGCATTTTTGAAATTGACGCTGAACTTAAATGATTTATTGGATGTAATCCCATCTTTACCGCCAACGCCAGAAGAGGTCACTTGCATTTGAGGTCGGGCAAAGGGCAAAGTAGTAGTTGGCGGAGGCGTCGCAGTCGGCACAGGAGTAGAAACATTCAAAACTGCTGAACCACCCGTGTTATTGACAGTAATAATATGTGCACCAACCGAAACCCCAGCAGGAACAGTCACTTGCAATGTTGTGTCGCTAATGTAAACCGTACCTGGCAATTCAACACCATCTAACAAAATTCTAGAGGTAGCGTCAAAGCCTGTGCCTTCTACTGTAACAATTGTGGCTACATCGTTGAAGATTGAACTTGGCGAAACAGATGTTACATCTGCCACTGCTTTTGAAACTGGCAAAAGAGCCGTGAATAATGACAGTATTAAACCAAACGCTATGATATTTTTTCTTGCAAACATGAATCCTCCGATACTAAGGTTGAAGAGGCTGTAACGCCGCAGATTGATATTCCGCTTCAGAGACGACACGCCCATCTAACAAAAAGATTTTGTGCGTAGCAAAGCGCGTCATACGCGCATCGTGAGTGACGACTAAAACTGTGCGCCCGGCTTTGTGCAAATCGGCAAGCATTTGCATGACAGTTGTGCCGCTTTGTGAATCAAGGTTGCCTGTCGGCTCATCGGCAAGGATGAGCAACGGGTCGTTGATTAAAGCCCGCGCCACCGCCACACGCTGTTGCTGACCACCCGAAAGTTCAGAAGGCTTATGGTCGCTTCGGTCTGCTAGCCCTACTTGTGTTAATAAAACTTTGGATTTTTCATTTCGTTGTGAAGCGGTAATACCCGCAAATTGCATTGGAAAGGCAACATTTTCTAAAGCAGACATGCTAGACACTAAGTTAAACGATTGAAAAATAAACCCCATTGTTTTGCGGCGAAAGAGGGCTAAGGCGTTTTCATCCATCAAATCTAAGCGCTGACCATTGACAATGATTTCGCCAGCAGTGGGTCGGTCTAACCCGCCAAGCAGATAGAGCAAACTGCTTTTTCCTGAGCCAGATGGACCCATCACCACTGTAAACGTATGTTCAGGAATTTCAATATCTACACCATCTAAGGCACGGACAGTGGTGCCACCCATTTGAAAGTGTTTTTTTAATCCTGAAGTCTTAATAAGAGAAGACATAGGCTAAAAGAAAGGTCGCTGAACAGCTAACCCGCTGAGGCTAGCCAGAGCCGCGCCAACGCCCGCTTGAACAAGCAGAAGCAAGAGAGAAACGATGACGACGTTGGCAATCGCTTTAACTTGGGGGAGGTTATCAAAAACATGAAACCCAATGATGAGCAACACAATGCACCAAATCAAAAACAAATCAAAGCGTGAAAGTAATTGAGCAAAAAATATCGAGTTTTGAACAAAGCCTGAAAGCCCTGGGCTTTGAATAGCATGACCCGCCAGCAACATAAATAGGATACGCAACACATCGCGGACTAAAAATGGGAGGCTTGCCCAAGCAGTGACTGTGAGGGCTTGTTGCATAGAGCCACGCCCGCCTAATAATGTTGAGCCAAGATGTAACAAGCCTGCCAAAATTAACCAACCCAGCCAAAGCCCTAGCAACGCGCCAACGAGTGGAATGATGTAAGCAAAAACTGGTCCTTGCATAGACTGTTGCGCTTGCATGTAATTGTTTTGCATTTCAGGCGTCCACCATTGCCAATCACGCGGGAGTGGAATTTCGCCCATCATGGCGGCGCGGGATTTTAAGTATCCGCTGACTATCACTGACAAAAAGGCGGAAATGCTTAAACTCAACATTGGCGTTTGCCAGCCTGCATTATTTTCTGTTGCTATGTTTTCAAAGGCTTGACGCGGTTTGAGTAGGACTTCGAGAATGCGCGAAAATTGAAATTTACTAGGTGGTTTTGTTTGGATAGTTTCTGTCATGGTAATCCTCAAAATAACCAAAAAATTCTAACACGCCTGAACTTTTTATGCTCAACTCTTATTAACGAAAAAACGGCTGGTTTTGTTCCCAGCCGTTTTTTTATATTCCTTCAAACAAATCTTTCTTGCGTTTGAAGTTTCCATCTATTGGTGGGTAGGCTTGCATAAAGTCTTCATGTTCGCCAAATAATTTCATCACTAATCCTTGTATGCCGCGTCGCATTTGTTTGCCACCTTGCGAGGCATGTTGTTCGCTGGCATGGCGTTTGATTTGTATGACTGAATTAATATTTAATCGCACATGGATAGGAAAATCTACTTCTACAAGTTCCTTCAAGTTAATATCTTCATTCCGTCCAAACTTGGTGGGGTCTTTACCAAAAAGGGGAAGCAAGCGTACTGCAACTTTTAATATCGTCTTTGGAAATACTTGATAATACAATGCCTTAGGTTTGAACAGCTCGCCCGCTTCGGGATAAAACGATGGATTATCTGCGTTGGAAAAAGCCATGACAGTTGCTTTGTGAATATGAATATGGTCTGGATGTTTGTATCCACCAATTGGGTCAAAGGTAATCACAATATCAGGTTTAATCTGACGAATATATTTGACGACTTTCCCCGCCACTTCTTCTATCGGATGATTGACTTGTGCATTCGGGTGCTGGTTTGGCTCGGTGTTTGGCATTCCCGAATCACGATAGCCTAAAAAGTGAACTTCTTTCAAACCTAAAATTTTCGCGGCACGCATGAGTTCATCCGTACGCATTTCGGCGGTATCTTTGAAGCCTTGCATATATTCTTCATCCGCCGCACCGACTTCGCCACGCGTGGCACAGACGTAATATGTTTCAACGCCTTTTTGATTATAGTAAGCGATTGTGCCGCCCAAACCAAACGTTTCGTCGTCTGGATGAGCGAGAACTGCAAGAATTTTCTTGGTCATGGATTTTTCCTTTGGAGATATAGATGTGAGATTAAAGGAAAAGTTTACCTTAAGATATGCCTATCCTTTAATTAGCGGGTAAAATTCAAACAAACTTATGCTCATTTATGACCTCGATTTTTCCTCATTAGAAAACAAATTAAAAGAATGGGATGAACCTGCCTATCGTGCTAAGCAAGTTTGGGAAGGGTTGTATCAACATTTATATTCGTCACCTGAACAATTTACAAATTTATCAAAACCATTGCGTGAGAAAATTGCAGAAAATTTTTCATTTTCTAATTTCAAAATCAGAACGTATTTGGATTCTTCAGATAAATCTACAAGAAAAACATTATTTGAACTGCCTGATGGAAATTTAATTGAAGCGGTGCTGATGAGATATGGTGACCCAGCGGATGAAGTGCGTGATGCGAAATCCGTAATGCGTAACAAGGCTATTTACGAATCACGCATTACGAATTACGAGGATACTCAACAACAAAATCAACCAAAACTCCGCCGAACTTTATGTATCTCTACACAAGCGGGTTGTGCAATGGGATGTGTATTTTGTGCCACAGGGCAAATGGGATTCAAAAGAAATTTATCAAGCGGCGAAATTGTGGCACAGGTGATGTATTATGCACAAATGCTGAAAGAACAAAATGAAACCGTCACCAATGTGGTTTTTATGGGCATGGGCGAGCCGTTTCATAATTATGATAATTCGATGGCGGCAATTGATAGATTAAACGATTCAAACGGATTCAATTTTGGTGCGAGAAGATTCACGGTTTCAACGGTTGGGCTGGTTCCACAAATCAAAAAATTTGCAGATGAACAACGTCAGGTCAATTTGGCAATTTCACTGCACGCCGCGGATGACGATGAACGCCTTGAGATTATGCCCGTCAATAAAAAATATAAAATTGATGATGTCATCCAAGCCTGCAAATATTACATTGAGAAAACAAATCGGCGTGTGACGTTTGAATGGGCTTTGATTCACGGAGTCAATGACACGCCTGAAGTTGCGACCAAACTCGCTTCGCGACTTAAGGGACTCTTGTGTCATGTCAACGCAATTCCACTTAACCCGACGCAGGGTTATCAAGGCGAAGCCACCAGCCGCGAGAGGGCAAATCAATTTAAGGAGACGCTTGAAAGAGCAGGCATCCCCTGCACGATAAGAATGAGGCGTGGCATTGACATCAATGCAGGTTGTGGACAGTTGGCAGGAGCAGAGACCAATAATCCGCTATGAAAGAGGCGGGTTTGTATCAAAATAATGATAGGTCGAGATGACCTCGCCCCTACTGATATAATCGCTCTCACGTTTCATTAAACTAGTTTTACTATCATTAATAAAAATTTGCTAAAGGTGCCTTTACATGGAACAAAAAACCAAATGGCTTGAACGTCCAATACATTCTTCATTCCCTGCTATTACTAATGAAATAGCCATCTTTGCACTCATTATGGTCTTGGCGGTCATCACCCGTTTTTACGACCTCGGCTCACGTGTGATGAGTCACGACGAAAGTTTGCATACTTATTTTTCGTGGTTACTTTATCGTGGTCAAGGGTATGAACACTCCCCTATGATGCACGGACCTCTGCAATTTCATTTGATTGCTTTTTCTTATTTCATGTTTGGCGCTAGCGATTTCACAGCTCGCATTCCTGCCGTCTTGTTTAATTTAATGACCATTTTTATGGTGTGGTATTGGCGCAGATATTTGGGCAGAGCGGGTGCATTAATTGCTGGTGGGTTAATGCTTATTTCTCCATTTTTGTTGTATTACGGGCGTTATGTGCGCGAAGACCCTTATGCAGTTTTCTCTGGCGTGTTAATGCTCTATGCCATGTTAAGATATTTTGAGGTGGGTAAACAAAAATATTTAATCATGGTCGCCGCCGCACTTGCTATTCACTTCCTCACCAAAGAAACATCTTTTATTTACACTGCACAGGCGTTAATTTATTTAGCGGTTTACTTTATTATCAAAGTCACACGTAAGCCATGGCAAAATGCCGAACAAGATTATAAGATGTTCATCATTGCTTTATGCGTGATGATTTTGTTAGCAAGCGTCGCTGCTGGAATTTATTTAGTACAACGAGACACCACCACACTTACTGGAGCAGAAACCGCAATGCCGACCAATCCAGAAGAACCTGCGCCTCATACTACGGGGGAGCATGGTACTTCACCTTTGGTCATTGGCTTCGGGGCGGGCGCAGGCATAGCCTTCATTGCTACTGCTTTCTTCTTGATTCGTGGTTACACATGGCAAAGAGTCCGCACTGAGCGTTCATTTGAATTGTTGTTTGTATTTGGCACCATTGTTTTGCCACAACTCTCGCCAATATTGATGAACTTAACCGATGTTACTATCCCCACTGATGTAGGTGATATTCAATCACTCGCAAACGACACTCGTGGATTGTTAATTATCGGTGGCTTATTGTTATTGACATTTATTCTTGCCATTGTGGCTGGTTTATTATGGAATCCGCAAAACTTTTGGAAAACCGCGCTTGTCTTTTGGATTCCATTTACGCTTTTATATACCACCATCTTCACCAACTCCAGTGGGTTTTTCACTGGCACCATCGGCTCGCTTGGTTATTGGATTGTGCAACACGAAGTAGAACGCGGAAGCCAGCCGTGGTATTACTATCTGCTCATTCAACTTCCTATTTATGAATTTTTGACAGTACTAGGATTCTTATTGGCTTTGTACCTCGGTTTTCGCCGAAACTTTACTCAAAAATCTGCCACCTCTAAAAGCGAAGAAATCGCACCACAAACAGAAGAACTTGATTCAGCAACTAATTTTGATGATATCAAAACCGAAGAAGCAAACTTTACAAATACCTTTAGTTTGTTAGTGTATTGGACAATCATCACCATTGCCGCGTTTTCATTTGCTGGTGAGAGAATGCCATGGCTTACCATTCACATGGCTTGGCCCCTCGCATTAATTAGTGGTTGGGCATTAGGGCGAATTATTGAAACAACCAATTGGCAAGCCGTTAAAGAAAACAATGCGGCATTAACATTTTTTAGTATTGCCGTATTCATTGCCAGTGCTGGGCGTGTATTTTATGTTTGGAACAGCCCCGTTCGCCCGTTTCAAGGTCAGGGGTTAGAACAATTACAAGCCACCAATCAATTTTTATTTCCACTAGTGGCGGCTATCATAAGTGCAATTGCATTGTTCTATTTCCTAAGAAAATGGTCTTTCTCTGATTTTCGCCGTGTTTTCGTTTTAGTATTCTTTGGTTTTCTGGCTATCTTAACCATTCGAGCATCATTCCGCGCTACATACATCACGTATGACCAAGCCACAGAGTTTTTAGTCTATGCCCATGGCGCCACTGGCATTAAAGAAGTGATTGCCCAAGCAGAAGAAATTTCCAAACGCACCACAGGTGGCATGAGTTTGGCATTAGCGTATGATGCCTCCGCGCCAGATACTGGTGTTTCATGGCCCTTTGTATGGTATCTGCGTGATTTTACAAATCAACGCCCATTTGACCAACCTACTCGTTCATTACGTGATTCAGTTTTCATAATCGTAGATGAAAAGAATTTTGACAAAATTGACCCTGCGATTGGACCTGGCTACTACCGCTTCGATTACATCCGCATGTGGTGGCCCATGCAAGATTATTTTAGTTTGGTTTATGACCGCGACCCCAACATGGCTTTCCCTGAAGATTATGCATGTAAAGGTATATGGAGCATTTTGAAGTTAAGAACAATCAAAGATTATTCACAATTTTGTCAATGGTTTACAGACCCTGCAGTTCGTGCTGGTATTATTCAAATTTGGTTAAATCGTGATTATTCACAATACGCTCTCGCCAAAGGTCGGTCTGATTTGGATATTGCAAACTGGCAGCCCTCTGACAGAATGCGCCTCTATATTCGACAAGATATTGCCTCGCAGATTTGGAACTATGGCTTAGCCCCAACTACAACAGAAGTGGTACAAGACCCAACCGAAGGAAAGTATGTAACACTTTCAGCAGATGTAGTTTTTGACGCCGCACAAGTAAACCCAGTGATTCTCAATGCACCACGTTCGCTTGCCTTTGCAAAAGACGGCACAATGTATGTGGCTGATTCGCGCAATCATCGCGTGTTGCATTTAGATGCAAGCGGAAACATTTTACATGAGTGGGGAACGTATGCAGATGGAGTCAGTGTTCCAATTGGCGATGGTACATTTAACGAACCTTGGGGCATTGCTGTTGGACCTGACGGCTCTGTTTACGTAACCGATACATGGAATCACCGCGTACAAAAATTCACACGGGATGGCAGATTCGTCAAAGCCTGGGGAGTGTTTGGTCAAGGTGAAACGCCAGAATCATTCTACGGTCCGCGAGGGTTAGCGGTAGATGCCGAAGGTAGAGTCTATGTTGCAGATACAGGTAACAAGCGTATCGTCGTGTTTGATGCGAACGGGAATTTCATCACCCAGTTTGGTGGCGCAGGTTTCGACCCGGGTCTTTTCGATGAACCAGTCGGCATTGCTATTGATAGAAATGGCACTGTGTATGTCAACGATACATGGAATCAGCGCATTCAAACCTTTGTGCAAGTTGCATCACCTTCTAACAATACATTGCTCTTTTTGCCAGAAAAACAATGGGATGTATTTGGCTGGTTTGGTCAATCGTTAGATAACAAACCATTCATTGCAGTGAGCAATGATTTGCATGTATTTATTACAGACCCTGAAGGTTACCGCGTGATAGAGTTTGACCAAAACGGTGAAGTAGTGCGTGTGTGGGGTGATTTTGGTGATAGCAATGCAAGTTTTGGGTTAGCCTCTGGCATTGCCATAGATAATGAAGGTAAAGTTTGGGTAACCGATAGTGCTTTCAATAGAATTTTGAGGTTTACACTTCCGTAATTTTAAGTAGCGCAAGAGTCCTCTTGCGCTACTTTATTGGTATAATGCTCGTGCTTTTAAGCAAAATAAAATTCCCCAAAGGGAGAATCGATGAAACTGCACGAGTATCAATCTAAAAATATTTTTTCAAAGTACGGCATTCCGATTCCAAAAGGAAGGGTCGCGGCTACCGCTCAGGAAGCAAAGCAAGTTGCAGAAGAGTTAGGTGGTCGCGTTGTAGTTAAATCACAAGTGTTGGTTGGCGGGCGTGGCAAAGCAGGCGGTGTAAAACTCGCCAAAAATGCCGCAGAAGCCGAACAACTTGCTGAACAAATTTTGGCATTGGAAATTAAAGGTCTTCCCGTTCGCAAAGTGTTGATTGACGAAGCCTCTGCGATTGACCAAGAAATTTATTTCGCCATCACCAATGACCGTGCCGCAAAAAAACCAGTGATGATTGCCTCTGCCGCTGGTGGTGTGGATATTGAAGAAGTTGCCGCAAAAGACCCCGATAAAATCATCAAAGTTCATATTGACCCATTGCTAGGCTTGCGAGAATATCAAGCGCGCGATGTGGCAGTCGGTATTGATTTGCCACGCGATTATTGGAAAGACTTTACAAAAATTGCAATGGCATTGTGGAATGTTTATAAAGAAACAGATGCCACACTAGCAGAAATCAATCCGTTAGTGATTACAAAAGAAAAGAAACTTATTGCATTAGACGGAAAAATGATGATTGACGATAACGCATTGTTCCGCCAACCTGAATTGGCTGAAATGCGTGATACAGATGAAGATGCCCCAGCAGAAATTGAAGCCCGCAAGTATGGGCTTTCATACATCAAGTTAGACGGCAATATCGGATGTATGGTCAATGGTGCGGGTTTGGCAATGACCAGTATGGATGTAATCAAACTGTTTGGGGGTGAGCCAGCAAACTTCCTCGACGTAGGAGGCGGTGCAGACTCGAAGAAAGTTGCCGCGGCAATGCGAATCATCTTAACCGATACAAATGTCAAAGCAGTTTTGTTTAACATCTTTGGCGGTATCACACGTTGTGACGAAGTGGCACGCGGAATTTTGGTTGCCATGGATGAAGTTAAACCAAAAGTGCCGATGGTGGTTCGTTTGGTTGGGACGAATGCCGAAGAAGGCAGAAAACTTTTGGAAAACGCAAATATGATTACAGCCGAAACATTGGCTGATGCCGCGAAGAAATCTGTGGAAGCCGCGAAAAAGGAAAGTAAATAACCAATGAGCATTTTAGTTGATAAAAATACACGCTTATTAGTACAAGGCGTTACAGGCAACGAAGGTTTATTTCACACCACCCAAATGGTTGCGTATGGAACGCAAGTAGTCGGCGGGATTACACCCGGCAAAGGTGGTGAATGGGTTTTAGAAAAAATTCCAGTCTTTGATTCTGTGCGCGCCGCAAAAGAAAATACAGATGCCAACGCTACAATTATTTTTGTGCCTGCCCGCTTCGCACCTGATGCAATGTTTGAAGCCGCAGACGCAGGCATTCCTTTAATTATTTGTATTACCGAAGGCGTTGCGATTTCAGATATGATGCGCGTGCGAAATTATCTCGACCAAAAAAATGTACGCCTCATTGGACCCAACTGCCCAGGCCTCTTAACTCCAGGTGAAGCAAAAGTTGGAATCATCCCCGGCAATATTGCTATCCCCGGTAATGTCGGCGTGGTGTCTCGTTCTGGCACATTGACTTATGAAGTTTTATACGCCATGAAAAATCTAGGCATGGGTGCATCTACTTGTGTGGGCATCGGCGGTGACCCTGTCAACGGCACTAACTTTGTAGATGTATTAGATATGTTCGAACATGACCCCGAAACAGAAAAGGTCATTATGATTGGTGAAATCGGCGGCAATGAAGAAGAAAAAGCCGCAGAATTCATTAGAACAAAAATGACAAAACCTGTTGCTTCATTTATTGCTGGTCAAACCGCCCCCCCCGGAAAACGCATGGGTCACGCTGGCGCAATCATCGAAGGTGGCGAAGGTTCAGCGGCAGATAAAATCAAAGCACTTGAGGCGGCAGGCGTCAAAGTCGCCAAACATCCAGAAGAAATTCCAACCTTATTAAGCTAGTGTCATTGCGAGGGCGCATTTGTTCTTCGTGGCTCGCAACGACATGTTCATATTAAAGATATAGAGCCGCCAAAATTAGGCGGCTCTACGGTTATAATCCAATAAATTATTTTTTGTTCGCGTCAATGTACGCAACAGCCTCACCGACTGTGGTAATTTTTTGCGCGGCTTCATCAGAAATTTCAGCGCCGAACTTATCTTCAAACGCCATGATTAATTCCACCAAGTCCAGTGAATCTGCTTCCAAATCTTCACGGAAGCGCGCTTCCATTGTAATTTTCGATTCATCTGCACCGAGCAAATCTTTGACGATGCCTTTCAACTCATTATATGTGTCTGACATAAAAGCCTCCAATAGGGTTTTGAATTAACAAATTGTAATCGCCTGACTTGTACTGTCAAGTCATCTATCAAACACAGGAACACTGCCTTATGACAAAAGTTGCGCCAATTGACCAAAGAAAAGCTGACCACATTAAAATCAACTTAGAGCAAGATGTTCGCTCCGCACTCACCAGTGGATTGGAAAACTATCACTTCATCCACGAAGCACTACCAGAAGTGGATTTAAACCGCCTCGACACTAGCCTCAACCTGTTTGCTAAAAAATTATCTTCACCTATCTTGATTAGCTCGATGACAGGTGGCACTTCCGAAGCAGAGACCATCAACCTACGTCTAGCAGAAGCGGCTCAAGAATGCGGAATCGCCATGGGAGTTGGAAGTCAGCGTGCCGCAATTGAACATCCAGAGCAAGCCAGAACATTTCAAGTGCGCAAAGTTGCGCCGGATATCTTATTATTTGCAAATCTCGGAGCCGTACAATTTAATTACGGCTATGGCATTGACCAATGTAAACAAGCCGTAGACATGATTCAAGCCGACGCGTTGTATCTGCATTTGAATCCATTACAAGAAGCCGTGCAAGACGCAGGCGACACAAACTGGGAAGGCATTGCAAAAAAGATTGAAGAAGTTTGTAAAAAACTAGAAGTACCTGTGATTGCCAAAGAAGTTGGTTGGGGAATTTCAGAACGCACAGCAAAATTATTAAATGATTGTGGCGTGCAAGCAATAGATGTTGCAGGTGCAGGTGGAACTTCATGGTCACAAGTAGAAATGCACCGCGCACCTGATGAATTTACTCGTCAACTCGCCGCGACGTTTGTTGGCTGGGGAATTCCAACAGCAGAATCAATTTTGAATGTCAAAAAAGTAACACCTGATATGACTATCTTTGCATCAGGCGGAATCAAAGATGGTTTAGATATTGCCAAATGCATTGCACTCGGAGCAACACTCGGCGGCATGGCAGGGAATTTCTTGAAAGCCGCGGCAATCTCCACTGAAAAAGCAGTAGATGTAATGAAGTTAACCAAAAGACAAATTGAAGTCACCATGTTTGCTTGTGGAGTTGAAAAGTTGAAAAGCTTGCAGGTTGGGAAGTTAGTCAAACAATAATATATAGTATGGATGTAAAGAGCAGAAAAATCTTTGGGTTGATTTTTATCATCAGCATTCTCCTAATGATTTTTACGTTTCTATCAAATAGTTTTCCTACACGCATTTCAACAACGAAAACTTCAACACCCTCCCCCACATCACAACCAAAATTTGAAGTGACCATTCCATCAAAAGGATTACTCAAAAATTATGTAACTGTTTCCGTCAAAGCAGAGAGCGGCACAATTTGTAACCTCATCTTTATCCCCGCTTCTGGTGAGATGCTCAACATGGATACCATTGCAGATAAAAATGGAGATTGTGTTTGGCGATGGAAATTGGAAGAGTCTTACGGCAGAGGAAGTGCAAGATTAATTTTTACAATTGAAGAAATGAGTCAAACTCATTTTCTTCAAATTCTTCCAGAGTTTTAACCTGTTTTTATCCGCCGTATCTTTCTACATACACCAAAATTGAAAAAATAATTGCCGTCAAAATTCCAATTACACTTAATCCAATTCCCACTGTCGCGGCTCGTTTATTTTCTGACCTTCTGCCCAATATGCCTAAAATGATTCCAAGAATCCCAAGTATAGTGCCAAAGGCTGGTATCACGCCGAGGCATAGACTCAAAACTCCCAGTGCAGCTGAGGCGATGGCATAAAATTTATTTAATCGTTCTTCAGGGTCAAGCGAAGCGGGGTCAGTTTGCATAATAAAAATCTTTTTACCACAAAGAACACAAAGTGTCACAAAGGTTTAAACTCTTTTCCTTCGTGTACCTTCGTGACACTTTGTGGTAAATCAAATTTACTCTTCCTCACCACTCAACAACTTAATCCGTTCCCATGGCTTCAAGTTTTCATCTTCTGCCAACAAACTTTTCAATTCATACAACTCATCACGCAATGCGGCGGCACGTTCAAACTCCAAATTCTTTGCGGCTTCTTTCATAGTTTTTTCCAACTCATGCACAATCTGACGCAATTCATTGCGTGGCATGCCACTGATTGCGTTTACTTTATATTCAGCCTTCGCCTCGCCAACTGCTTTGGCACTCATCATTTCATTCAACTCACGAATTTCTTTATGAATACTAATCGGCACAATCCCTTTTTCTTTGTTATATTTCAATTGCTTTGTACGGCGGCGATTCGTTTCATCAATGGCGCGTTTCATCGAATCAGTAATTTTGTCGGCATACATAATCACTCGTCCATTGACATTACGAGCCGCGCGACCAATCGTTTGAATCAAAGCCTTATCTGAACGCAAGAAACCTTCTTTATCCGCATCCAAAATTGCTACCAAAGAAACTTCGGGCAAATCTAAACCTTCGCGCAATAAATTGATGCCCACCAACACATCAAATTTTCCTAAACGCAAATCTCGCAAAATGCCAACACGTTCCAACGTCTCCACTTCCGAATGCAAATAATTGACTTTGATTCCCAACTCTTTCATATAATTTGTCAAATCTTCTGACATTTTTTTCGTGAGCGTTGTGACTAAAACCCTTTCGCCTCTTTCTACCCTCTGCTTGATTTCTCCGACCAAATCATCTACCTGCCCTTTAACTGGTCTGACATCTACTTCGGGGTCTACCAATCCAGTTGGACGAATAATTTGTTCCACAACTTGTTCTGCATGAGTCATTTCATATTCAGAAGGCGTAGCTGATGTATAAATTGTATTGCCCATCACTTCTTCAAACTCATCAAATTTCAATGGACGATTATCCAATGCAGATGGCAAACGGAATCCATATTCAACCAATGTTTCTTTTCTAGCACGGTCTCCGTTATACATACCGCGAATCTGTGGAACGGTCATGTGGCTTTCATCAATGACTAATAAATAATCACTCGGCAAAAAGTCAATCATCGTCCATGGGTGTGAGCCGGGTGCACGCCCATCCAAATGACGTGAATAGTTTTCAATGCCAGAACAATAACCAACTTCTTTCAACATTTCCAAATCATATTTTGCACGTTGCTCAAGACGTTGGGCTTCTAATAATTTTCCTTCACTCTTGAACAAAGTTAATCTTTCTTCTAGTTCTTTTTCAATTTCTGTAATTGCTGTTTTTAATCTATCTTTTTCGGTCAGATACTGTTTCGCAGGAAAAATTGAAATTTCATTTGGTTCCTCAATAATTTCACCTGTTACTGGATGAACCTGCATGATTCTTTCAACTTCATCTCCGAAAAATGTGATACGAAATCCGATTTTATCTTCATAGGCAGGCACAATTTCTAACGTATCACCACGTACACGAAAAGTACCTGAACGTAATTCCATATCATTGCGTTGATATTGGCTTTCTATTAATTGCCTGAGCAAAGCATTACGGCGATAAATCTCACCCACTTTTAAAGTCACTGTGCCTTTGCCAAACTCCTCTGGCGAACCCAAACCATAAATACATGAAACAGAAGCAACTATAATCACGTCCCGACGCGAGACAAGTGCGGTTGTCGCCGCAAGTCGCAGACGCTCAATCTCCTCATTAATTTGAGTTTCTTTTTCGATAAACAAATCATGTCGCGGAACATACGCTTCTGGTTGATAATAATCATAGTACGAGACAAAATATGAAACTGCATTTTCAGGAAAGAACTCTTTGAACTCAGCATACAATTGCGCCGCAAGCGTTTTGTTGTGCGCCATAATTAATGCAGGCTTTTGTAATTCTTGAATCACGGATGCAATGGTGAATGTTTTACCAGTACCAGTTGCACCAAGCAAAACTTGATGTTTGAATCCTTTATTGACACCATCCACAAGTCCGTGAATGGCTTCGGGCTGGTCGCCCATCGGGATAAAAGGTGCTTGAAGTTTGAAATCCATATTTTATTTTCTCTTTGGTTAGGTGAACGAGTGTTCTATTTTACACCAAAGCGGGGATAATGTCAGGGGTATAATCGCGCAGACATGAACAAAATCAAAACCTATTTGCAAAATTTAGTTTTCACCGAATCCAGTGCGCCGATTGCGTTTTTTGTTTTATGTATTCTCAATTTCGGTCTATTAATTCCTAATCTCGGCTTTTACATGGATGATTGGCATTATGTTTTTTACGCCAAATTAAAAGGAATTGAAAGCCTACCAGAATTATTATTATATGATAGCAGACCGAATGCAGCATGGCTATACACATTTGCATTTCGATTATTGGGATTCAATCCGCTTGCCTGGCATGTTTTCGCGCTTCTTTCTAGATTTATAACTGTGTGCACGTTCTGGATTTTTTTGCGTACCCTGTGGCATGACCGAAAAACAGAAGCCATTTATATTTCATTATTGTTTGCGATATATCCGTTTTTCATGTTGCAACCATTTGCTGTTGGGTCAACGCATCATTGGTTCGGATTTTTCATCTTCAATCTTTCTTTAATCTTGATGGTGCTTTCAGTTCAAGCGAACGATTATAAAAAATGGGTTTTTATTTCGCTAGCATTAATTCTGGAAGCGATTCATCTTTTCACCAGCGAATATTTTGCAGGGTTGGCATTAATTCGCTTGGTCATTATTTGGATAATCATTTCAAGAAGCGAAAATGTTCTGTCTAAAAAAATAATCCGTGTGTTTACAAACTGGCTTCCATATTTAGTCATTTTAGGAATTTATTTTTACTGGCGAATTTTCTTTTTTGAAAACCCAGAAGGCGTAACCCGCAACGAACCTGTAATTTTGAATTTGCTTTTGAATAATCCGCTACAAGCAATTACTTTTTTGTTCAACGCCTTCTTCACAGACTTTGTTTCGGTACTAACCATCGGCTGGCAACGTGCAACTGATGCAACTACTCTAAACTTAACTTCTCCTTTTGTTTTATTCAAAATTGCAATATGTTTCTTCGGATTTACAATTGCGCTTTTTTATTTCAGAAAACTTTTCTCACCTTCCACAGAATTAAAAGAAGATTGGACAAAAAACAGTTTTGTGCTTGCCATTTTTGCACTAATGACAGGTGGCTTGCCAATTTGGTTAATTGGACGCTCCATTGTTGAAAGTAAAAATTTATTGTCCGCTTCACGGTTTGGAGTTCCCGCCATGTTCGGCGCGGCGATATTAACCTTTTTGGCAGTTAACTATTTCATTTCAGATAAACATAAGAAAAATTTTTTCATGGCTTTTCTTTTGGCTTTAGCGATTAATTTTCATTTAGACAACACAAAAGAATTTCAACGCTCATGGGAAAAACAAAAACTCTTTGTTCAACAATTAATCTGGCGTGCTCCGATGATTGAATCGGGAACTGCAATACTAACTGACGAAGAAGTATTAGGCGTGATGGGTGAATATGCAGTCTCGTTTTCAATTAACACTGCGTATCAAGTTCAAAATTTTGGGAATACGCCACCTTATTGGTATTTTCCGTTTTATTACACCAATCCAAATATTGATAGTTTATTAGCAGGTGCGCCACTTGAATATCAGAAATTTACGATGACATTTAATGGAAATAGCAAGCAAATGTTATTGCTCGATTTCAATCCCGAATTAAAAAGATGCTTATGGGTTTTGCAACCGCAAGATACAAACTTACGACTGGTCAGTGATGATGTAAGAAAACTCGTGGCTGGTTCCAATATTAATTTGATAAAACAATCTAATAAAGAAGTTGTTCCCCCTGAAGAAATTTATGGAAAACAAAATACACAAACTTGGTGTTATTACTTTCAAAAAGCGGATTTGGCGCGTCAGTATCAAGAGTGGGATGAAATTGTGAGATTATGGAATGAAGCACAGGTAAATGGCGAGAGAGCAGATAACGGCTTTGAATACATTCCATTTATTGAAGGTTTGGGTCACACAGGTGATTGGGAACAAGTGAAAGAATTAACAAAATTTGCGAAGCGTATTACAGCAGGGCTAGAGCCGAGTTTGTGCAGTGCATTGGATAGACTCGCATTGTATGCGCCAGAATCGAAAGAAAGAGATAAAACGATTATCAACCTCAAAGAAGATTTGAATTGCAAGAACTTTCAATAGTCAAGCAAACGTTATTTGAAACAGTAGCAACTATTATCTAAGTTTGAAGTGGAGGCAAAAATAAACAGGCTGAGTTAATTTCGACTCAGCCTGTTTATTTAATCAAAATTTATGGGAGGAGTAAGATACGGTTTTGTGGCCCTGGGGTAACGGGGACATTCACAAGGAAATATTTTTCAAATGCATCAGTATCCACATCGCCGCCGAGGCGGTCGGTTCCATCTTTGAGTACTGAGAAGCCGTCACCGCCATCAGCAAGGAAGGAGTTAACCGTGACACGGTAACTGGCAGACATATCCAGAGGAATGCCATTGAGCATAATGCTAGCAGGGTCAATCTTGTTACAAGCAGGGGCAGAAGCACTCCATGCATAAGTAAAGCCACTTGATACTTGCAAAATGCGATTGGCGGTTTGACCCATACAACCTGTAAATTGTTGTTCGAGTATCATCTCAATTTGTGCGCCGGTTAAAGTCATTGTAACCATGCTGTTGCCAAATGGTTGTACTGTGAACATTTCGCCATAAGTTACATTTCCGTCACCTTCACCAGCAGGACTACTTGCGTATGTAAGGTCAGCACGGATGCCACCAGGATTCATAAAAGCTATCACTGCTTCGCCAAAGCCTGGGTCATTGGTAGCATCCAATTGAGCGTCGGCAATTACGTCTCCTAATGCAGATTCACCGGCGGGATTTGCTGTTCGGGTAATGTCGGCAGAGATAGAACCAATGATACGATTCGCAAGTGGTGCCGCAATGGCATTGTATCTATCAATCAATGCGGTGAGCAAAGAGTCTTTGGCTACATCACGAGTGACAATGCGGTTATCAGCCGTCATAGTAACAACATCGCCAGTTGATTTATCAATCGTGAGGTCAATTTTGGTCACCAAACGACCAAATGAAAATGCACTAGTGACAATTTTGTTATCAATCACACAGTTATAGGGTAAATGAGTATGGCCACTAATGACAACATCAACTTCGTCATCTAAATTGTTGACAATATCAAGAATTGGACCAGAGATATTTACACAACTATTAATTGGCGAGTTAGAAGGAATTTGCGTGCCGCCTTCGTGAATCAAAACGATGATGGTTTCAATTTTCTTTCGTTTGAGTTCTGGAATTAACGCATTGACCGTCTCTGCTTCATCAAGGAAGTTTAGTTCAGAAATTCCGGAGGGGGTAACAATGGAGGGAGTACCTTCAAGCGTCATGCCGATGAAAGCAACATGCACGCCATTAAATGATTTTGTTTTATAAGCCGGGAAGATGGTTTTATCATTCTTTTTCCAAGTAACGTTTGCGGCGAGGAAGCGGAATTGTGCCCCTTCAAATCCATCGCCATCTAAACAACCATCGACAGGATGGCAACCGCCTTCTTGCATACGGATGAGTTCATCAATGCCCTCATCAAATTCATGATTTCCAACTGCATTGAAATCAAGCCCGATGAGGTTAAAGGCTTCAATGGTTGGTTCATCGTGGAATAAAGCTGAGAGCAATGGGCTTGCGCCAATCATATCGCCGGCAGAAACAACCACAGTATTAGGGTTGAGTGCGCGCAAGTTATTAATATGTGTTGCAAGGTATTCAACACCGCCAGCCGGAGTTGTACCCACTAAACCCGAAGAACCTGTGGGTGGCAAAAGGTTGCCGTGAAAATCATTTAACGCTAGGACCTGAACATTGACATTACCTGATGGTTTTGCCCCCGCGTTTGCAGTTGTGGCTAGTAAGATTACTAAAACCACAAGAATTGAAAATACGCGAACTGATTTATTCATAATGAATCTCCTTTTATGTTTATTAATCATTTTTCGCAGAAGGAATACGCTTTGATATTGGCGACCCAAACACCTCCATAGTACTTGTAATTAAAATTATACGTCGCTCCATTATACACATAATTGATAGGGAATTGTAAGGTTTATTTAGGTAGATATAAAGATTGCCCTGATGGTTTCATCAGGGCAATCATGCTTGTAGAGCAAGAATCAACTATCGGCTAGTTATGGAAGCGGTGAAGCAGGAAATGAATTCGGTGGAGCGTACCAATCTTGCGGGTTAATATTATTCGTTACATTCCCACTCGTAACTTGCACAGGAACTAAGCTATGGTTTGTGCATTCGGCTGACAGCCCGCATAAAACTGCTTGCGAATATCCAGCAGATAATGAGCCATCTTGCAAATAAGTAACCACATAATAATTACCGGGTGGCAAGTTATCAATTTGATATGTGCTTTGATTTTCTGCAGTCATCACATAATAATATGATTGGCTGTTGACATCAAACGCGACAATCGTTTGAGCAGGAATAAAATTAGATGGATAACTTAAGTTGCCTGCAATGCTTCCGCTCGTAATAGGTGGGAAAGGTGTGTATTCATCTGGGTTTCCGTTGATTGAAGGTCTAGCAGGGTAAGTTGCTGAGGTGCTGTTATACCAATCGCCAGGGTTGATGTTTTGTGTAATAGCACCTGCTTGCACAACTACATCTACAAGCGTGAGGTCTGTACAATCTACTGAAAGTCCGCATAAATAAAATTGGTTGTATGCACCCACATACGAACCATCGTCATCCAAAAGATATGCAAACACATGATATGTGCCGGGCGGAATATTATCAATTTGATAGGTGCTTTGATTTTGTTCTGTCAGCACAAAATAATATTTATATGTATTTACATCAAACGCGACCACTAACAATGGCGGAATCCCTTGCGATGGAAAAGATAGTTGACCAGAAATACCCCCAGTTTGTGCGGCGGGTTCTTGTGTAGGCGCTTGTAAAGTTAACGCTTGAAATGTGGCTTGCACAATCGCTTCTACATCTTGCGTTGGTTCTGCTGGCGCAGGTAAACATGCGGCGAACAATAATGCAACAAACCATAATACAAATAAAATTTTCTTCATCTCATTCTCCTTTTATAGTTTGTATCATATTCTCGTAATTTCGGGTTTGAGGTTTATCACCCAATTGTGCTAATACATCTAACAATTTGATTGTCCAAACTTCGTCTTTGGATATTGTCACCCAATATGATGATTTTCCACCTCGGACTCCATTTGGTAAATCTGGCAATCGCTTCTCTTCTGATCCATTGTTGGTGACTGGATACTTCAGCAGGATCTGTCCTGATTCCCAGTTGACTGAAGACAAGCCAATTTTTTCAGCACGAAGTTTCACGCGCATTTGATATAAAAGATTCTGCAACATTTCAGGAATCACACCGAAGCGGTCTCTAAATTCAGAACCCAAAGCATCTAGTTCAGTTTCATCTCGCAGGTCAGCCATGCGGCGATAGAGGCGTAATCTCAAATCTGCATCTGAAATATAAGTTGCGGGAATCCCAACAGCCAGCGGAAGTTCAACATTCACAGGCATTGATAATGGCAAGTTGAAGGTTGAAAGTTGAAGGCTAGCAAGTGTTTCATCAAAAGCAGAACCTTCGGACTGTGACCTGTAACTTGCAACTCGACGAAGTCGTCTTACCGCATCGGCTAACATTCTTGTATAAAGATGAAAACCAACGGATTGAATATATCCATGTTGACGAGTGCCGAGCAATTCACCTGCGCCGCGAATTTCTAAATCTCTCATCGCAATCGAATAACCAGCACCAAGTTGCGTATTTTCTGCAATCACTTCTAAGCGTTGTTGACCATCTTGTGTGGGCGACATTTTATTGTGGCGGAAAAAGTAAGCATATGCCCGCATGGCTCCACGACCTACACGCCCGCGTAATTGATAGAGTTGTGCCAAGCCAAATGTATCGGCACGGTCTACAATTAATGTATTTGCATTGGGAATATCTAAACCTGATTCGATAATTGTTGTTGAAAGCAAAATATCAATTTCACCTGTGTTGAATCTGTGCATGACATTTGAAAGTTGATTTTCGTTCATCTGTCCGTGACCAATATCCACACTGGCTTCTGGAACAAGTTTTTCGAGATGCGCTTTCATAGCTTCAATCGTTTGCACACGGTTATGGACAAAGAAAATTTGTCCGCCACGTTCTAATTCACGCAGAATTGCTTGACGAACCAAACGCGGAGAATATGGACCCACATGCGTAATAATTGGCAATCTTTCTTCTGGTGGTGTGTTGAGATTTGAAATATCTCTCACACCAGTTAATGCCATGTATAAAGTTCTTGGAATTGGCGTTGCCGTTAAAGTTAATACATCCACTTCGGTTCGCAATTTTTTGAGATGTTCTTTATGCGTCACACCGAAGCGTTGTTCTTCATCTATGACGACTAAACCTAAATCTTTGAAACCCACATCCGATGAAATCAAACGATGTGTGCCAATGATGATATCCACTTCGCCAATTGCAAGTTTATATAAAATTTCCGTTTGTTCTTTAGGTGTACGAAAGCGTGAAAGCATTTCTACCTTAACAGGAAATGCCGCAAGCCTTTGAGAAAATGTTTCAAAATGTTGTTGTGCTAAAACTGTTGTAGGCACAAGTACAGCAACTTGTTTGCCATTCATCACAGACTTGAATGCGGCACGTAAAGCCACCTCTGTTTTTCCATAACCCACATCACCACATAGTAAACGATCCATTGGACGTGCACGTTCCATATCACGTTTAATATCTACAATCGCCCGTTTTTGGTCTTCCGTTTCTACATAAGGAAAACTATCTTCCAATTCTTTTTGCCATTGCGTATCTTCTGAAAAAGCAAAACCTTCTACTACTTGACGACGCGCATATAAATCCAATAAATCTTCGGCAACTTTTTGCACCGCTTCTTTAACTTTGGATTTTGTCTCTGCCCATGCTTGCCCACCTAAATTATCTAATGAAGGTTTGCCACCATCTGCCCCGACATAACGAGTCAATCTATCCGCTTGATGAACAGGTACATATAAAATATCGCCACGGTCATATTCAACGGTTAAATATTCTCTTTCATGTCCATCAAGTTGTCTTTGGATTAAGCCTGCGAATCTTCCAATACCATGGTCAACATGCACAACATAATCACCAGTTTGCAAATCGGCGTATAAAGATTCAGGTGTATCTGCTGTTTTTCTTTGACGCGTTCGCGGTTGTGGACGTTCCCAACCGAAAATTTCGGAATCAGTTATTAAGTGAATAGTGAATTGTGAATAGTTTAATGTGAAGCCTTCAGACAATGATGCTTCAACAAATTCTAAATTTGTAAAATCTGATTCTTGATAATGCTCAAACCATAACTCTTTCAAACGTTGCGATTGACGCGAAACAATAAAAACTTGTTCGTCTTTTTCTACAATTGGATATAGATAATCAATAAATGGTTTTAATCGTCCGCCAAATCTTTCATCATGTCCAAATACTTCACCCTCACCCCTATCCCCTCTCCCAAAAGGAGAGGGGGACTCAGCGGAATAGCCCAATTCCAAATTTGTAAATTCACCCAACGAATCATTTAATTCAGACCACGGGATATAAGGTACAGGGAAACTTTCTGCCAATGTACCTTCGCGAATATTTTCTTGCCTAAACTTTACGGCTTGCTCTTCTACTTCGTTTGCCATTACTTCAATTAAACTTAAATCATCCACCATCACAAAAGTTTTTTGAGGCAAATAATCTAACAACGAAGCGGGTTGTGAATGAATCAATGGAATATGAAATTCAGAAAGTTGCACATCAGTTTCAGTTGTATCTGCTAAAAATTCTCTCGCAGGCGTGATTAAAATATTTTCTAACTTTTCAAGCGTGCGTTGTGTAGCAGGGTCAAAACTACGAATCGATTCAATTTCATCACCAAAAAAATCCAAACGCACAGGATGCAACTCTGTCGTTGCCCACACATCTAAGATTCCACCTCGACTCGAAAATTGACCGGGTTCTAAAACTGTATTGACTCGTTGATATCCAATCCGTGCCCATTCACGCATCAGACTATCCGTCTGGCTGGTACTGTTTACTGACAGTTTTTTACATGCTTTGAGAAAATCTCTGCGTGGCAAAGTGCGTGTCATCAAAGAGCGAACTGAGGTGACGATAATTGGCGGCACCTCTGGCTTTGTTGCAAATGGCAAATGATAAGTGGACAATGCCGTTAAGACTTGTAATCTCTCACGGCGAGTCGTCACTCCCCATGCCGCATCTTCATAAAATAATGGATTTGGTTCTGCAAATAAATATCTCGGTGACTTAACCCAAAACCCCAATTCATCAAACATAGACAAAGCATGGTCAGCACGGTCAGTGATTAATAAAATCGGTTGGTTAACATCCGCGTGAAGAGTCGCCAGCATAGGCAAGCGTGCAGAACGTGGCAAACCTAATCCAGAAATTGTTTTGCTGGATGAAATTTGCTTTAGCAAATCTTGGTATTGAGGAAGAGCGCGAAGGTTATTAAATAATTTTTGCATTGCGTTTTTTACGGATTACGAATTACGGATAACGTAATGCGTAATCCGTAATTCGTAATTTTTATTCCACAGAACCGTTATATTTATTCATCGCCATATTCAAGCCATTCATCACAAATTCAAGCGCGGCATCAGATGCGCGAGATAAGATTTCAGGCAAAAGTTTTTGCTCATCTTTCGAGAAGTTTTGCAGAACATAATCTTTGGCTTGCATTCTGCCGGGCGGACGGCTAATGCCCAAACGCAAGCGTGGAAAATCTTTTGTGCCGAGTTGTTCAATCGTATCTGCCATGCCACGTTGACCACCTGGTCCACCAGTTGGACGAATTCGAATCGTACCGAAGGGAATATCTAAATCATCATGGGCGACTAAAAGATTCTCAAAAGGAATTTTGTAAAAATTTAATAATCCTTGCACTGATTGACCCGAAAGATTCATATACGTCTGTGGTTTGGCAAGGATAATTTTTTTCTCGTTGTATAAAGCCGAAATGGTAATTGCCTTGGATTGCACTTTCATGCCTCGTGCCTCTAATTTTTCGGCGAGATAATCCATGAG
>JAEURH010000029.1 GCA_016789365.1 Anaerolineales bacterium | reverse complement strand
TATATTGTTTACGTATGAATTAAATGAGTTTAATGGGCGTGTGAGTTATCAATTAAATTTGAAGGATTTGAAAAAGAGTTAACATGTCATTGCGAGCCTCGTACTTGCTCTTTGAGGCGAAGCAATCTCCAACTTAATCATAAGATTGCTTCGTCACTCCTCGCAATGACATAAATTATTTCGCTTTCAACTCATCTTCCCGTTCAGGAATTGTAAAACGATTAATAGTCGTATTATCCACCAGCCCGGGCAAAAAGCGATTCATAAATACCGTGAAACTCCACATCCACGGAAGTATCCACATCCGTTTCGGATGTCGAACTAATTTCACAACGGCTTGAGCCACTTGTTCAGCAGTTAACAACATAAACTTTGGCGTAGTGGCATTTGTTTTTCTTTTGATACCTGCATGAGATGCAAACTCGGTAACAACTCCGCCCGGATATACAAGCGAAACATCAATACCCCACGGTTTCACTTCACGACGTAAGGCTTCTGAAAATCCATGCACGGCATGTTTAGATGCGGCATAAATTGTGTAAGTGGGAGTCGCAACCAAACCAGCCATCGAACACATGTTGATAATGCTTCCGCTTCTTTGTTTCATCATCACAGGTAAAACTTGTCTTGTGGTTTGAATGACTCCCATCACATTTACGTCAATTTGCGCTTGAATATCTTTAACTGGGTCTAAATTTTCAAGCCAATCTAAACGCCCAAAGCCAGCATTGTTCACCAAAATATCAATGCGATTAAATTTTGTAAGTGTTTCTGAAACTAATTTTTGAATATCTTCCAACTTTGATAAATCCGCTTGCACAACCAATGCTTCAGTTCCCATCTTGTTTATTTCTTCTGCAAGCGTTTGCAATTTATCAACACGCCGTGCGGCGAGAACAACCTTTGCACCTTCTTTTCCAAACTCGCGTGCAGTCGCTTCACCAATTCCAGATGAAGCACCAGTGACAATGACAACTTTTCCTTTAACTTCCATAATAATCTCCTCCGTCATTGCGAGGAGGGTGTTCTTCCCGACGAAGCAATCCCCAATTGTGTAGGAGATTGCTTCGGGCAAAAAAACAAGAACGCCCTCGCAATGACATAATGTTACGGACCCCAACGGGGTTGATAATCACAATAATCATTATTCGTTAAACGGCGCACATCACTACCATCTACTCTCATTATATAGATTTCACATCCATTGTCTACACGGTATTGGTCAAAATAGGAAGTAAAGGCTACCCAAGCCCCATCTGGCGAGATAGATGGTCCTTGTGAATTGCCACCCGTTGGACTCAACATTCTTGTATTCGAGCCATCCGCATTCATGATATAGACATCGCGATTCCATGGTTGACCAGAATATGTGACGATGAAACTTCCATCAGGCGACCAATCGCTTCTTCCTCTGATGGCAGGCAGGTTGCTGATTTTCAGCAGTTCGCTTCCGTCAGGTTTGACTCTGAACAACTGCACAGCACCTTGCATATCTGATGCAAATAAAATGTATGCGCCATCTGGCGACCAAGTTGGATCCCATCCAGTTACATTTGGAATCTGTCGCGGGTTTGTTCCATCTCTATTCATTAACCATAATTGATTTGCACTAGGTGTTGAAAGTTTTAAAACTATTGTGCTTCCATCAGGTGAAATTTCTGGGCTGTTTAAGTTGCCGAGTCTATCTGTTATTTGAGTAATGACTCCACTAGCAATATTCACTTCATAAATTTCATAAATATTCGGCTCATGAAACGCGGCATAGACCACACTTAATCCATCCGGTGCAACAGATGGATAGTAATGTTGTTTTATATTATCAACCGTTAATCTACGGAAACCTGTTCCATCCGCATTGATGATGCAAATTTGATTGCTAGCTTGTGCTTTGAAAATTTGACAAGTGTAAGCAATTTTCCCAATTGGTTCGCCGTTTGCTGAAACAGGAATCGTCGGCAGTGGATTTGAATCCGCTGGTAGTGGAGTGGATGCCGAAAGTGTAGCAAGCAGGTCTGGGGTAGGAGTCGAGGCGGGCAAGTTGCAAGCACAAAGAATGCAGGTTAAAAAAATCCAAAAGATTTTATTTTTCATCAAGATAAAATTCCTCACCAGAGATTATTTTTGCTCCAACACTTTCACATTGCGGACAGGCAGTCTCTTTTTCTTTAGGGTGATATTTAAGAAAACAAACCATACACTGTTGCTCGGCAGGAATGATACGAATGTTTAATGAAATATTTTCAAGTGCAGTATTTTTTACAAGTTCATCCCATTGTGCGCGAAGGTTTGATTCATCTAATGGTGCAAGTTCACCTAGCGCAATTGAGATATTTTTTACAGGCTTTTGTATCACTTGCTGATAGATTACAACAAGACGCGGATGAATTTGCATTGGTTATGTTTATAAATTTACAAATTCACGGTTTCATGCAACGCGGGATAATGCACTTTATCCAATTTCTGTTGTTTCAATAAATCTTTCAAAGTTCGGGCTTGTTTTTCTTCGCCGTGAACAAGAAAAACTTGTTTAAGTGATTTTTTCATTTTGGTTGCATATTGCACTAACAAATCTTGACCCGCATGACCAGACAAACCACCAATCGTAGCAATTTCACATTTGCGTTTATAGGTTTCGCCATAAATGCGGACTTCAGGTTCTCGGTCTGCAAGGCGGCGACCTAACGTATCGGGTGCTTGCCATGACACAATACAAATTGTATTTTGTGGGTTTTCAATATTATTCTTAATATGATGCAAAATGCGCCCATTTTCAGCCATGCCCGAAGCAGAGATAATCACCATTGGGTCAGTGCGTTCATTCAAGGCTTTGGATTCATCTACAGAACGAATGTAAGTTAACATTTTGAAATCTAATGCAGGGTGACGTGCTTCTTCCACAAATTTGCGTGTCTCTTCATCAAAACATTCTGGGTGACGTTTGAATACATCTGTGGCATTCACTGCTAACGGACTATCTACATACACAGGCACACGCTTTACATCACCATTGCTCATCATGCGATTCAAATCATAGACTAATTCTTGAGTGCGCCCGACAGCAAAAGCAGGCACAATTACTTTGCCGCCACGATTGATTGTTTTCTTAACAACATCTCGAAATTCGAGAAAAGCAATTTCAGGGTTATCATGCTTTTTATCTCCGTATGTTGATTCCATAATTAAATAATCGGCTTGTTCAGGTAAAACAGGGTCTTTCAATAATGGGATGTTATATCTACCAATATCGCCCGAAAAAATTAAGTGAGTCTTTTTTCCATTTTCTTCAATTTGAAGTGAAACACCCGCCGCACCTAAAATATGACCTGCCACAAAAAGACGAGCCGTCACGCCAGGAATTGGCTGAAATTCAGAATCAAAACTCACACCTTGAAAAGAAGCGATAGCATCCTCTGCATCTGCTTTCGTATATAAAGGTTCAATTGGTTCTTCGCCACGTTCAGCACGTTTTTTATTAACAAACTCGGCATCCGATTCTTGAATGTGCGCTGAATCAGCAATCATCAAACTTGCTAAATCAACAGTGGCATGTGTTGCAAAAATATTTCCTTCAAAACCTTGCTTTACTAAATTGGGTAAATTGCCTGAATGGTCAATATGTGCATGAGAAAGAATCACAGCATCTACATCGCGCGGGTTATATCGAAAATTCAAATTACGTTCATAACTTTCAGAACGCTTCCCCTGATACATGCCACAATCCAATAGCAAACGCGAGCCATTCACTTCAATCAAATGCTGGCTTCCCGTTACCGTATGTGCCGCGCCATGAAAACTAATTCGCATGTTTTACTCCTAAGGCTTTCAAAATTTGTTCGCCAAACTTTTCAAACCGTGCTGGACTATCTTTCATCAACAAACTTAAATCTTCTAAACTTTTTGGCGGATTTTCAGATAACAACGATAAATATGGTTTTGGCAAAATGATGTCTGATTCAACCTTCATTTCTAACCCAAGATTTTTTCTCCACACTTTGATTTTTTCTAAGCGACGAAGAACCGCATCTTGCTTACGCTCAGCCTGTTTGCGCACAACCAGCGGACTTTCACTCCCATGCTTGATGGCTCCTAAAATCATATCGCCCCACAGCCGAATTTGTTTTTCACTCAAGCCCGCGGCGGATAAATCTACTTTTTTTTCTGGCGGGTTTTTGGCTAAGGCAATGAACACATCATCCATCACCACTTTATATGGCGGGCGATTTAATCTCTCGGCTTCTTTATCTCGCCATTTACATAATTGAGCAATCACTGTCAACTCTCGTAGAGATAAATCTTTTCTACCTGAAAAACGCTCCCATGATGCGCCATTAACCCGCATTTTGGATTCTTCTACACAAGCCCGTCTAAAATCTTCTAACGCAAAGCCAAGCCGTTCTTTTTCAATCAATTCTTTTTCAAGTACATCACGCAAATCAAAGAGATAATGCGTATCTAACATGGCATATTGAATTTGTTCTTGTGGTAATGGTCTTGCCGCCCAATTGGCTTTTTGATGTTTTTTATCCACCGTAATATTAAATTTATCACCAAGCAATTTATCTAATCCAACAGCGGGGTAGCCCAGCACACGCGCGGCGTGCATCGTGTCAAAAATATTGGCGAACGAAAAGCCAAAATCTCGCCGTAAACAAATCAAATCATATTCGGCGGCATGGAAAACTTTTTCAATATTCAAGTTTGAGAAAATAGGAGCAAGCAGGCTCATATCTGTCAGAGCCAATGGGTCAACCAAATAATCCGCATTGGGGGTTGAAAACTGCAATAAGCAAACTTGTTCTCGAAAGGCATGTAAACTATTCGATTCTGTGTCCACTGCCACACGCGGTTGTGTGACAATGTCATCTATCATGTTATGTAACGATTGTTTTGTATGTACCCAAACGGGCGGCGGGAGCGCTTCAAGCATATTGGCTGATTATAAACCCCAGTTTGGTTTTAAGAATATCTCTTTCGTACTAATTCAATAATACGGTCATACACCATTTGAAAGACATAACAAAGCAAAATAGCAGTGATAGAACCCACTGTCAACCGAAACAGTACTTCATTTCGCCACGTGTCTTGGGGAAAAATTTTCAACAATACATACCAAATTGGGCGATGATACAGATAAACAAAAAAAGAAGCATAAGAAAGAAAAGCCCATATTTTCCATGTGCCGATACGAGTGCGAAATAATGTCAGAAAAATCAAAATACTGCCCAAAATATATATATTGACAACAATAAGGTATATTGGGTTTTGATATGAAAGAGCCTTTTCTTGCACAATCCACAATAAATAGCAACCTACAAACCAGAATATCAACTTCAAATAAAAAGATGTTTGATTTATCTTCTGCATCCATTCTGGTTTTCGCATTAGCCAGCCGCCGATGAAAAAGATGAAAAAATATTCAAAAAATCGAATGTCAAACAAATTTGTTTTGAGGTGAAGAAAATAGAAACTCAAATAAATAATGCCTAATACCGATAGCAGTCCCCATTCTGATTTAATGAATTGGCGCAATGTTATAAAAATCACATAATATGCCACCAACACACTGATAAACCATAATGTAAGCAATTGCTTTACAAAACCTGGTGAGAAAATAAATTGCAAGTTCAGGATGTATGTCCACTGGTCTAACGGTTTTTTTAATGAATATCCCATTACAAACACAAATAAAATTAATGCTGCCCAATAAGGCGGGTATATACGTGTAAATTTTGTTTTGATAAATGCTAGCCAGTTATTTTTATATTTTTTTTGCGAGATTTCTTCAAAATAGCCCGCCATAAAAAAGAATGAACCTAACAAAAATGCACCCGTGAATAAGGCAAATGGGTTCAAGTTAATGCCGAACACATTATCTAAGGCAAATACTTCGCTGTGAAGCAAGAGCAAGAGCAATGTAGCCAAAGCCCGCAATGCGTCAAATTCATATAGGCGAGTTTGAGAATTCATAAAACTTTCTCCATCACCATTGCGGGTTCACCATCGTTGTAATAATTTTGCCAAATATCAATGGTTTGATAACCTTCTTTTTCATACATCGTAATCGCCCCTTGATTGGATGTGCGCACGGTTAATCGCACACGCGGAACGCCGAGTTCTTTTTCGCAAGCATGGAGCAACGCCCGCCCAATTCCACGAAGCCGAAAGCGAGGGTCAACTGCGATGGTAGCAACCCAGCCCCACCCGTCGTTTGGACGCGGGTCGCCAGCAATAAATCCAATCATTTGATTATCTTCTGTCGCTTTGAATCGAATCACATTTGGGAAAGTTAGCACGGCGATTAAATCTAAAAGAGGCCAAGCATCTTTGGCAAAACTTTCCTTCTCTAGTTTACGTAATGCATTCAAATCTAAAATGGTTGCTTTGGTAATTTCCATAAATAAAGCCTCTCTTGCGAGAGGCTTTATTTTATTCGATTATTGAATGATGGTCTAACCCTTTGAGCCTTTGTTGACGAAGTTATCTAACATGCTGGTAAATTCCATCGGGAAGATGTATTTGGTGGATGGACTCATACCCATAGATTTCAAGGTTTCAAAGTATTGAAGCGTCATGGTCTTTTGGTCAACATTTTTGGCAGAACTAAAGATTTGATCAAGGGCTTGTGCAAAACCTTCAGCACGGAGTAATTGTGCTTCACGTTCACCTTGTGCCGCGAGAATGGCTGATTGTTTTTGACCTTCTGCGCGTAAGATGGCGGCTTGCTTTTCACCTTCTGCCACGTTAACTGCCGCTTCACGCGTACCAGTGGATTCGGTTACAACCGCGCGGCGGATACGTTCGGCAGACATTTGTCTGTTCATGGCTTCTTGCACATCACGCGGTGGGACGATTTCACGAATTTCAACGTTGGTGACTTTTACGCCCCAGCGTTCGGTGACTTCATCCAAACGAGTTCGTAGCATAGTGTTAATGTGTTCACGTTGTGAAAGCACATCATCTAATGGAATACCACCGATAACCGCACGCAAAGTTGTGGCGGCAATACCTGCGGCGGCGGCTTCAAAGTTGGTCACTTGCAAAACAGATTGGCTAGGGTCAATCACTTTGAAGTACCACAAAAAGTCAATTGAAATGGGTGCGTTATCTTTTGTAATAGAAGTTTGTTGTGGAACTTCGCGCACTTGTTCGCGCAAATCTACGCGGATGGGTCTATCTACCCCGGGGATGAGCAATACCAAACCTGGTCCTTGCGGTTTGCCCATCACACGTCCTAAGCGTAACACCACCAAACGCTGATATTCTGGCACGATTCGAATCATATTGAAAACGACAATCAAACCAATGATGAGAAATGCGCCAACGATACAAACCAAACTACCACCTAGTGCTTCAAACATTGTTAACTCCTTTTTATAATTATGAAGATTTTTCTTTTTCTACGATTAATACAAACCCTTCACGGCTGACCACACGAACCTGACTGCCAGAAGGAATTTTCACATCACTACGCGCTGACCACATCTCACCGTTTACATGCACTGAACCTTCGTGATGAACAGGTGATGTGGCTGTGCCGATTACTCCGATTAATCCATCCAAATCATGCGTGGGGCGACCCGAAGTAATTTCAATAAACTTACGCAAAACATACCACAATATCACCGACATGATAACTGAAACAAAGAAAGCCAAGATTGGGTTGACAGAAATCAAACCTTCAGTGGCAGGGAAGAGAAATACAGAGCCAATCACCAACAAGAAAATACAAATTCCAAGATATATCACCCACTGTTTTGGATTACGAACCGCAAGAATGAATGGAATGACACCAAGCACCAAAAATGCCAACGCCCACCAATTGATAGAAAGATTGTAAGTGGCATATCCAGCCAAAACGAGACAAAACAACGCAGTCACTTCCCCTACCCCTGTGCCGGGCGTTGAAGCAGAAAAGAAAGCCAACACCACACCAGCCACTAAAAATACATACGCAACATTCGGGTCAAGTAAAAAATCCATTGTTCCTCCATCTGATTATACAACGGTTTATGATAAGTCTATACGATTTCATCGGAAAATTGTTGCAAAAAATAATTTCCTCAACCGTTTATAATGGGAAAGCATAAAACCTATTAGGAGACCTAGTGAAATTTAATAAAATTTGTGTCATCGGTTTGGGATATATCGGCTTGCCCACTGCCACCACATTTGCAAAACATGGCATCGAAGTGTTAGGTGTAGATATAAACGAAAGCATTGTCAAAACGCTAAGTGAAGGCAATGTTCACATCCACGAACCAGATTTACCCGAAGCATTAAGCGAAGCGATTAAGTCAAAAAAATTTAGAGCTAGCACAAAAGTCGAAGAAGCGGATGCATTCATTATCGCTGTTCCAACACCGTTCAAAGAAAATGAAGTTGGCACATACAATAGCATTGAATACAAACTTGCAGATATGCGCGCTGTGACTTCCGCGACGGAATCGATTGTGCCATTTTTGAGAAAAGGAAATTTGGTGATTCTCGAATCGACATCACCGCCTCAAACGACCGTCAAGTTGGTTGCTGACATTTTACAAAAATCTGGGCTGACGGCTGGTTCTGACTTCTTCCTGTGCTATTCGCCAGAGCGTGTGCTACCCGGACAAATAATGAAAGAGTTAATTGAAAACGCGCGTGTCATCGGTGGCGTGACAAAAGAATCAGCCCAAGCAGGCGCAGATTTATATTCTATTTTCGTCAAAGGAAAAATTTTGCAAACTGATGCCACCACTGCCGAAATGGTCAAGTTGATGGAAAATACTTATCGCGATGTTAACATTGCGATTGCAAATGAGTTTTCTCGTTTAGCAGATAAATTCGGCGTGGATGTGTGGGAAGCGATTTCATTAGCAAGCTTGCATCCACGCGTGAAAATATTATCGCCAGGTCCCGGCGTTGGCGGACATTGCATCAGCGTTGACCCGTGGTTCTTCGTCGAAGCCGCACCTGAACTCACGCCACTGATTTATCATTCACGTCAAGTGAATGATGCGCAACCGAGTTTTGTGGTTGAAAAAGTAAAGCAAGCCTTAGGTGATTTGAAAAATAAAAACATCGCTGCATTAGGTTTAGCCTACAAACCTGATGTTGATGATTTGCGCGAAAGCCCTGCCAATGAAGTGGTGCATTTGTTACAAAATGCAGGTGCAAATGTTTTAGCGTGGGAACCTTTCAAACTTGATGCAAAACTTGCAGGAATCAATATGGCAAGTTCATTTGAAGATGCTATCAAAGATGCCGATGCAATTTTGCTTTTGGTCAAGCATACTGAATTTATAAAATTGAATCCAAAAGAGGTTGCTAAGAAAACTAAAGCAAAAATAATTGTGGATACGGTCAATGCTTGGAAAGTAGATGAATGGCAAAATGCTGAGTTTGAAGTTTTCAGATTAGGTGTAGGAAAATAATTTAATGAAGGTTTTATCTGTATTTGGGACTCGCCCTGAAGCCGTGAAGATGGCTCCTCTTGTAAAACTGCTAAAAGAAACAGCAGGGATTGAATCGCGGGTATGTGTGACTGCACAACATCGTCAGATGCTAGACCAAGTTTTAGATTTGTTCAACATCACGCCAGATTATGATTTGGATTTGATGCGAGAGAATCAGACATTATCCGAATTAAGTGCTTCTATTTTTACAAATTTAGAACCTGTGCTTATAGATTTCAAACCTGATTGGGTTTTAGCACAAGGGGATACCACCACAGTCGCAATTACATCTTTGCTTTGTTATTATCACAAAATTAAATTTGGGCATGTAGAAGCGGGTTTGAGAACACATGATAAATGGCAACCTTTTCCCGAAGAAATTAATCGCCGCATTGCTGGGGCAGTAGCCGATTTACATTTTGCTCCAACAGAATGGTCTAAAAATAATTTACTGAAAGAAAGTGTTAATCCAGAAATTATTAAGGTGACTGGCAATACAGTCATTGATGCGTTGCAGTTTGTTAGCAAACAAGAAGAGCCAAAAGAAATTACAGGATTGATGAAAAAACTGGGGATAAGTAACGAGAAACAAGAAACAAGTAAGAACTCGTTATTCACTTCTCATCGCTTGTTACTTGTAACAGCCCATAGACGCGAGAACTTTGGCGCAGGCATGGAAAATATTTGCAAAGCGTTATTGGAATTATCAAAAGAAAAAGATGTGCAAATTGTATATCCTGTTCACTTAAATCCGAATGTGCAAGAACCAGTGAATAGATTATTGAAAAATGTAGACAATATAACTTTATTACCGCCATTAGATTATCTTCCGCTGGTGCATTTGATGAAACATGCTACTTTGATATTGACCGACTCAGGTGGCATTCAAGAAGAAGCACCAGCATTTGGGGTGCCAACTTTGGTATTAAGAGAAGTGACCGAACGCCCGGAGGGAGTCGAAGCGGGGACGGTTAAGTTGGTTGGAACAGAAACAGCCAAAATCACGTCCGAGGCGAAAAAGTTGTTAAGCGATGAATCTGAATATCAGAAAATGTCGAAGGCGGCGAATCCGTATGGGGATGGTCATGCTTCGGAGAGAATCATCCAAGCCTTGTTAAATTATTAAAGTAGTGTTTTCCCTATTCCCTTTTAGGCATATTTGTGCTATCAATATATTAACAAAAATCCTCATAAGACCGTATGGTTTATGAGTATAATGAAAGCAGTGAACTATGTTGAGAAAGTCTTTATCGCTTCTAATTGCCATCACCCTACTAACAGCGAGTTGGGGAATTGTCTCTGCACAAACGCCAGATACTAAATATTTTAGTGAGACGGGACATAACGTAACTGGAGAATTTCTCACTTTTTATAATAACAACCCGAACGCTACATTTTTATACGGCTATCCAATTACTGAACAATTTATCAGCAAAGACGGCAAAACCGTGCAATATTTTCAACGCGCGCGTTTTGAATATGTTGCTGAAAAGCCAGCAGGTCAGCGTGTGCAATTGACATTACTTGGTCGTCAAACATACACATCTGCTGGGGCATTGAATGTGGATAATCCATTTGCGTGCAGGTTATATGTTGAAACTGGTTTTTCAGTTTGCTTTGCATTTCTCGAATTTTTTGACCAATACGGTGGCGTGTCACAATTTGGTTATCCGATTTCTGGGTTTGAATATCACGAAAATAAATTAGTGCAATATTTTGAAAAAGCCCGCCTTGAATGGCAACCATGGATGTTGGAAGGTCAACGGGTTGTGGTTTCAGATTTAGGAAGAATTTATTTCGATAGACTCGGTGAAGACCCTGCTTTGCTTGCGCCTGCTAGCCCGCTTGATAATGCGCCCATCATTGTCACCTCTTTACAAGTGCGTGCCTTTGCATGGAAAGCCGTAACGCTTGCAAGTGATAATCAATTATTTTTCGTCATCGTGCAAGACCAAAATGGCGCACCCGTTGCCAATGCAAATTGCACAGCCGTTGTGCATTGGCCCAATGGCGTAAACGACTCAACCATTATTGCAACCAACACAACTGGCATTGGCATTATCTCTTTACAATTTCAAAACCAGCCTTATGGCAGTTTGATTTATGTAGATGTCAATTGTTCGTTAAATTCTTTGAGCGGCACAACAACAACTTCGTTTCGGATTTGGTATTAGCCCTCACCCTACCAAAGGGAGAGGGAATTAAAAACGGGACCTTCTTTACAAATCATTTTCCATTCGTGATTCAAAGTTAACGCACACACACCACATTCTGCGATTCCACCACAGGGCATAGGGGTATGAATTAAAACCTGCGCTTCGACCTTGTTTATAGCGGGTTGCTGTTCCCCAAACTTTTCTTTAAGTTGATTCAATGGGTGCGTCGCACTTGCTGAATGTAGATTCGGTTCATTATTAAATGTGCGACGCACTTCTCTTGAAACATCAATAGCAAGATAATCAGCCCATTTCAAAATATCACTTAATGCTTGTAATGGTTGCACTTCAACGGCTTCGGGCAAATTTTGTGAAGTTGAATCACAAACTAACACTACTTCCCTATTTTGTTTGAGTGATGATGAAATTAATCCGTATAAACGAGCAATTGATTCATCCAATGCAATTAATGCAATCTTTTTTGCAGAAGGTGGGATGTGAAAGCCATGCCCAAGTGGACCGCGCAAGTTAATCACATCACCTGGCTTCCAATCAAGTGGTGTGGGTGGCGCGGAGCGAAATCCGTTGGGGGAAAAATCCATTTGGAAAAGAGAAACAGGCAGGGGCGAGTCTGAAGCGGGTTTGTGGGCGAGCAAATATTGTCCGGGCGTTGGAATCAAATCAGCCGAGCATTCAATCCGCAATGAACCATCTAATAAAATTTCTGCTATTTTGCCTTGTCCAGTTTTCATCGGAAAAATGTTAACATGCTTCGTGGTGCATAGCAAGCGGTTATAATTCTAAAAATTAACTCGGAGGAACAGATGAATATTTCAAGTTTGCTTCAATTTGTTGCATCGTTTGCATGGATTGGTTTGATTGGCGTAATTGCCGCGATGTTTATTCGCACCAGCCGCAACCAACCATCGAAAGGCTTAGCAACTGTCGCAGTCGTTTTATTGGTACTTGCTATCTTAATGACCACAATAGGTGCTGGGTTGGTTTTTATTGAACCAGATGATTTAGCAATTGTGGTAACTGTATTCGGTGGAGGCGGTATTCGACCTGAGCCATTAACTGCAGGTTTACATTGGATTATTCCATTTGCTGAACGCGTTGAAAGGTTTTCGATTCTAAATCAGACGTATACCATGTCTTCTGCAACGGATGAATTAGCTGGCTCTGCAGATGACGCAATTCAAGTACGCACGAAAGACGGACAACAAGTTTATATTGACGCTTCTGTGATTTATGCAATCGACCCGCTCAATGCCGTAGATTTATATCGCACATGGCGTTTCACTTACGAGGATGGTTTAGTCCGTCCGCAAGCGCGTGGTGTCATTCGTGATGTGGCATCTCAATACGGCGTAGAAGAAATTGTCAGCACGAAACGCGCTGAAATGGAACAATTAATTACCGAAGAACTTGAAAGAATTTTTACAAACAATAATTTAGTATTACGCGATTTTGTGCTTCGCAACATCCGTTTCAGTGATGAATATGCCGCGGCAGTAGAACAAAAGCAAATTGCTGAACAACAAGCGCAACAAGCCGCATTTGTTGTTGAACAAAAGAGGCAAGAAGCCGAGCAAGCCCGCCAAATTGCACAAGGTCAGGCAGATGCGGCAGTGATTGCGGCACAAGGTGCGGCAGAGGCACGGCTCATTCAAGCGCAAGCCGAAGCCGAAGCGAATCGTTTGTTAGCCGCTTCTTTAACACCAGAGTTGATTCAATATCAATACATTTTGAATCTCGCGCCCGGGGTGACAACGATTTTCGTGCCAACAGATAATCAATTTATTTTGCCGTTGCCAGCACCATAATAATTAGTAGTAGAAACGTCCCGCAGGTTTGAATCAGTTTTATAGGTTCAAATAAAAACCTGCGGGACGATTATTTGTAATGCCCATTCCTCAGAATGGACGTGAAATCCGCCTGACGACATTGTCAACGTGTGCGGGTTGAGCGTCTAAATTAAGTGCTGATGCACTGACTCAAGTTTTGAGTCCCGTCAAAAATATTTTTGATGCCGCTTCATTCCCTGACTTGTTAGTTGGTTTGGAATCCCCAGATGATGCGGCTGTTTGGCGTTTAAGTGACGAGCAAGCGATTGTCATCACCACAGATTTTTTCACGCCCGTTGTAGATACACCTTATGAATATGGCGCGATTGCGGCGGCAAATTCAATGTCGGATGTGTGGGCGATGGGCGGTAAACCATTTTTAGCATTGAACATTGCGGCATTACCAGATAATGTACCAACGGAAATGTTGAGTGAAATTCTACGAGGCGGTGCTGAAAAAGCCAAAGAAGCGGGCGTGGTAATTGCTGGCGGACATACTGTCAAAGACAAAGAGCCGAAATATGGCTTGGTTGTGATTGGATTTGTGCATCCGCAAAAGATTATCAGCAAAAGCGGACTCAAAGTTGGTGATGTTTTAGTTCTAACAAAACCACTTGGCATGGGAGTGACTACAACTGCATTGAAGCAAGAAAAAGTAGAAGAGGCACATATTCAAGAAGCAATTGAGTGGATGTCTAGGTTAAATAAAAAAGCAGGCGAGTTGGCTGTGGAATTTAATCTAAAAGGTGGAACGGATATTACTGGGTTTGGATTAATTGGTCACGGCGTGGAAATGGCTGAATCATCCAATGTGCAGTTGCAAATTGAATTTGATAAATTGCCTTTCTTAAGTGGCGCAAAAAGTTATGCTGAAAAAGGAATCTTCCCTGGTGGCGCGTTTGATAATAAAAAACATTTTGAAAGTTTTGTAACATTTAATAAAGGATTAGATGAAGCATCTCAAATGCTGTTATTTGACCCGCAAACAAGTGGAGGTTTATTACTCGGGGTGCCGAAAGAGCAATTGGCTGACTTTAAGAAAAAGGCTGAGGAATCAAATCAACAGGTATGGGTGATTGGTGAAGCGGTTGCAGGAAAAGGTATTATGATAAAGTAAAAAAACGTCCCGCAGGTTTATTTGAATGAGCAAATCTTTTATCAAACCTGCGGGACGGTAAAGGTTAATATGTTAAGAATCAGTTTTTTAGAGTTAGGCATCACTTGCGGATTAATCGCATTGGTCATCATCATTCCGATTGTGATTAAACGTGGCTATGCCAGCATCAATAAGCGATTGAAAAAAATTGAGGATGAAGTTTCAAAAAAGTAAAACTTTCAGGTACAATAGGGGCAGTATCTTGCAATAAATATCATGTCTGAAATTCCGATAGAACCAGACCCTAGTCTTTCCCCATTCGTTCGATTGAATTCACGAAATCCGCAACCGCGAATCAACTTGCGCGGATATTTTTATTTAACTTAAAAAGGAACTCATGAGTATAGGTAGTGAAGTTGTTGTTATTTTGATTTTAATTTTGATTAATGGCATTTTGGCGATGTCTGAGGCGGCGTTGGTGGCATCTCGCAAGGCACGTTTGCAACAAAAAGTAAGCGAGGGAAATAAATCCGCTTCATTGGCTATCAAATTGCTCGAAGACCCCAACATTTTTCTTTCAGCCGTGCAGATTGGGATTACGTTAATCGGCATCTTAGCGGGTGCTGTGGGTGGTGCCACAATTTCTAAAACATTAGCGGCGGCATTGTTAAATGTTCCATATATTGGTGATTACAGCGATTCAATTGCATTAGGCATTGTGGTTGTGACGATTACGATTCTCAGTTTATGGCTGGGCGAATTAGTGCCAAAACGATTGGGGATTAATAGCCCAGAACGAATTGCAATTATTGTAGCGGGACCTGTGCTTTTTATTTCCAAAATTTTTTCACCGTTTATTAAGTTAATGAGCAATGCTACAAACTTTGTTTTGCGTTTAATTGGAGTCAATCCATCCAATGAACCCCCAATTACAGAAGAAGAATTGCAAATGCTGATTAGTCAAGGCACACAAGCGGGCGTATTTGAAGAGGCGGAGCAAGATATGGTGGAAGGTGTGTTCAGCCTCGGCGACCAACGTGTGTATTCGTTGATGACTCCGCGTACTGAAATCGTCTGGCTTGATGTAAGTGATACCACCGAAGAAATTTTAGAAAAGATTGCCAATAGTCCCTATTCACGTTTTCCTGTAAGACAAGATTCATTGGAAACGATTTTAGGTATTGTAAAATCACGCGATTTGTTGGTGGTGAGTTTATCTGGAAAACATATTGACCTTAAGGAGTTGGCGAAACCTGCTTTTTTTATTCCTGAAACGACATTGGCTTCACGCGCTTTGGAAGTTTTGAAAAAAAGTGATACAGAAATTTTATTGGTTGTAGATGAATTTGGTGGCGTGCAAGGCTTACTGACGATTAATGATATTTTGGAAGAAATTGTGGGGCAAATGGATTTGGAAGAACCGCAAGCCACACAACGGCAAGATGGCTCTTGGCTTTTAGATGGCATGTTAGAAGTGGATGAGTTCAAAGAAATTTTTCACTTAACCACACTTCCACATGAAGGCGAATACGAAACATTAAGTGGGTTTGTGATGGCTTCGTTAGGACGTATTCCGCAAACTTCTGACCATTTTGAATGGCATAATTTACGTTTTGAAGTGATGGACATGGATGGACGGCGGGTAGATAAAGTGTTGGTGACGACGAAACAAAAAGTGGTGGCAGAAGATTGAGGGAAAGTAAACAGGTACACAAGTAGATAGGTAGGCAGGTAAACAATTTGTGTACTTGTATTCATGTGTACTTGTCTCTACTCCTAAAATGATATAATCTTTCCCTATGAGTATCGAATCTTCATCTAGTAATAAAACAAAAATTTGCCCCACATGCGGAACGCGCTTAAGTGAAAATGCAGTACGTTGTTTGGTATGTGGCACAGAGTTTAACGTTTCATCTCAACAATCAAAGCCAGTTCAAAAAGCAACACAAAAAGCAGAAAAACCTGTGCAGGCTACACGTTTGCCACAAGTGACATTAAGTTTGCCAGCCGCAGTTGGTATTTTAGCAGTGGTCATTATCGTTGCCGCATCCATTGTTTATTTTTCAGTGCGTGCTAGCGCACCTCCAGGCACATTTGATGTGGTTGAAACTGGCACACCAACAGAAACACCTACTGCATCACCATCACCTACCATTACACTTCCCCCAACCGATATTCCGACTGCCACACCCCAACCACCGTTTGAATACACAGTTGGACCTGGCGAAACTTGTTCGTTAATTGCCTTCAACTTTAACGTCTCTGTTCAAAGCATCATTATTCAAAATAACTTGCCTTCCACTTGTCCAATTAGTCAAGGGCAAAGATTGTTAATTCCTTACCCAACACCTACTGTCCCACCTCCAGCAACCAACACGCCCCCACCAGCAGATGCGACACGTCAATCTTGCCAAACCGTACAAGTCACTGTGCAAGAAGGCGACACATTATTCAGCATTGCATTAAATTATGCCGTGCCAGCCGAAGCAATTAAAGAATGGAACGGCTTAACCACAGATAATGTATTCCTCGGCTCCACGCTGGTGATTCCGCTGTGTATGCGTGCCGCGACTCCCGGACCAACACCCACCGCGACGCTTCCGCCTCCATACCCTGCCCCAAACTTGTTACTGCCTGCGGATGGCGCCGCTTTCAGCCTAGCCAATGACGTGGTCACATTGCAGTGGGCATCTGTCGGCGTGTTAAGAGACGGCGAAGCCTATCAAGTAATTATCGAAGATGTAACCGCAACTCAAACGCGTCGCATCACCGATTACGTTACCGATACAAAATATATTGTGCCGACATCTTTCCGACCAAATGATAATGTTGCGCATGTGATGCGTTGGTGGGTTATTCCCGTGCGCCAAACTGGCGTAGATGACCAAGGTCAGCCCGTGTGGGTTGCCTCTGGTGCTATCAGTGAAAAACGAGTGTTCACTTGGGTTGGCATTGCTGTACAAGGCACACCGAATCCGTAATCCCTCACCCCTACCCCTCCCCCAAAACAGGAGAGGGGAAATAGTATAAGGAAGCTTCACGTTGAAAAACATAATCAAATTTTTTGCAGTGTTATTTATGCTCGCTGGCTTGGTTTGGGTTTTACAAGGTTTAAGCATTTTGCCCGGCAGTTACATGAGCGGCGACCCACAATGGGCAATTAATGGAGCAATTACCATTATCATTGCCGCAGTAATATTTTGGTTTGCAAATCGTAAGGCATGAGCGACGAAATCAAAATCGGCGACCATGTTCGCATCCAATTAGACGCGAAATTTGGCGAGCAGGCAGGTTGGTACGAAGGTAAGGTTATAAAAATAGACCCGTATTCTGAACATCGTAGTTTTTATTGGGTGGAATTAAATCAAGAGGCACAATCCATTTTAGGCATAAAACAAATTTCAATCTTTAATCCAAAAAATATTCAAAAAATAGATTAAGATTTCGATATGGATTTTGACTCTCTCAAACCTTTGCTTGACCAAGCCCTCGCTTCACGCTTGCGGATAATTGATTCTGACCATCAAACCTCTTTTCGCCTCTTCAACGGATTCTACGAAGGCTATCCATCACTTGCTTTAGATATTTATGCAAGCACCTTATTGATTCATGATTATAGTGATGAACCTGATAATGATTTTATAAATAAAGTCTTTGACTTTGTTACGAGTAAACTCATTTGGCTACGCGCAAGCGTTCTCAAAACACGAAACGGCAACACACAAAAAGATAAGCGCGGGCAAATCCTCTTCGGCAAGCCAGATAGAAAAATAAAAGAACATCATGTCTGGTATGCCATTGACCTGACCATGAATCGCGACGCTAGTTTTTATTTAGACACAAGCAACTTACGAAAATGGTTAATTGAAAACTCAAAAGATAAAACTGTATTGAATACGTTTGCATACACCGGCAGTTTAGGAGTCGCCGCGATGGCTGGCGGAGCAAGCAAAGTCGTCCAAACCGATAGAAATAAAAATTTTCTCAACCTTGCCAAAGATTCATATTCATTAAATCATTTCCCCATTCAAAAACAAAATTTCATGGCGCAAGATTTTTTTCCTGCCATTTCGAGATTCAAAACAGGCAAACAAACTTTTGATTGCGTCATCATAGACCCACCCATTTTTTCATCCACCTCCAAAGGCAAAGTGGATTTGGAACATGAAAGCGTGCGATTAATTAACAAAGTCCGCCCGTTGATTAATGATGGTGGTTACTTAATCTCAATCAACAATGGCGTGTATGTCAGCGGAAGCGATTACATGAAAATTTTAGAAACAATATGCAAAGATGGCTATTTGAGAATTAGAGAATTGATTCCTGTGTCTGAAAGTTTTATTGGTTACAACAAAGTTGGAAAACCAATTACAGACCCCAACCCATTTAATCATTCAACTAAGATTGCGATTTTGGATGTGAAGAGAAAATAAAGTTATGTCATTCTGAGCCGCGTTCTTGTTCTTTGCGGCGAAGAATCTCTACGATAATTTGAGAGACTCTTCGCTATCGCTCAGAGTAACATAAAACTCACGGTCTCCACGAAGGGGCATACCAATCATAATCAGTGGATAAGCCCGGTGCTTGCAACATCTTTTGTTCAAGGGTGGCGAGATTAATCAAAAACAAATGACCGCCTGAAATCGAAGTCGTTTCTTCAACTAACAAATATTTTCCATTGGGTGAAAATAACAAACGACCAATCGTTGTGCCTTTATACACCAAAGATAAATTTTCACCCGTTCTGCGAATCACATATACTTCGGCAGTCGGTTCATTCGTCAAACCATAATAATTGAATGCCAACAAACTGCTATCTGGTGACCATATCAACGGATAGATTGAACCGCCAGTAAATTGTGCAATCGTGACTGCATTTGCACCATCTGGCTCCATCACTTTCAATGAATGAATATTCGTGCTTTGGTCAAATTCATCATACGCCAAAAAACCAGCATCAGGTGAAGCAACAAATTGTGCTTTGGTTAATAATGTTTCAAACATTGGGCGTGCCTGACCATTTTCCGCACGCACTAAATAAATATTTCCTGCACTTCCTAACAACGCTGAACGCATTATCACATTTTCAGTGTACCAACCATCCATAATGTAAGGTCTGCCATCAACCGGCAAACTTGTAGAAATACTTTTCAATTCAGAGCCATTTGGTCTAACAACATACACATCTTCACCACCCAAACCATCTTGTGTACGGAATGCAATCCATGTTCCATCTGGCGACCAAAATGGTGGGTCAATAAATGGAAACTGTGCAATCGAAGTCCATGTTTTTGCATCGGCATCAAACAACCATAATTTTGTCGGTGTACCATTTGCATTATCAGAATATGCAAACGCGGCATACTTTCCATCTGGCGACCAACTCAAAGCATTGATTGTAAAATTAAATTGAAACGGCACTTGGATTTTTTCTAAAGGCGGGCATTTGGATGAATCAAACACACACAAGCCTGATACTTTAACTAATTCAATAGATTGACCTGCCTTGCGCGGTTGCAAAAAGAAATACAACTCGCCCGCTTCTTCGGATATTGAACCTGTTTCTGTTACAACAGGCATTGACCCAACCTGAGTCGGACTCACCGCTGTTTGAAAATTTGCTGGCGTTACAAAAAGATTTGCATCTAAATTTTGGTCAAATGTGATAGATGAAACCACTCGTTCACTTTGTAAAATTTTTCCGCCTTCTTTTCCAAACTCTTGCAGCTTCAACATGATTCCTTTTTGAGTATCAATCCACATCTTCCACGAAGGTTGACTATTTGCACTAAAACGCCATTCAACAACTAACGTCTCACGCCCAGCAATTGATTCAATTGTTATTGGACTAAAGACGCCAGTATTTTGTGCATAATCCGATGTGAAAGCAAGCTGAGATAAAGGCGTGCCGATTTGCCCCCAAATTGGGTTTGGATATGCTTCTCCCTCAACAAGTGGCGGAATGTATTGTCCTACTTTTGCAAAATCAGGGTAAGCGTATTCTTCTATTTGATTCGCGTTGAGGTTTATATTGGAAATCATAAATCCATCGCTGATTTTTAATAGGTTATCGGTAGCGCTTTGTAATTCAATGCGATAACGACTGTTGAGAGGGTCTAGCCAAACTTTTTCATGTGTGGTTTGCAGAATAGAGCCATCTACGCCATACCAAGTTGTGACTCCGCTCATTTGTAGATTCGTCCAACGGGAAGCAGATTCCCATAAGGCGCGTTGAATCTGCTCGGAGGTAGAACTCATGTTGAGGTTAAACGGAGCAGGCGTCACGTTAAAAAAAGAAGCGGGGTTTGATGAAGAGCAAGCAGTCAAAAATATTAAAATCAAAATGATGAATCGTTTCATATCTTCTCCTATCCAAAAGAATGGCACCGGAGTGCGTCGCGCTTTTGGTATCAATTTGTTTATTAACAAACCAATCTTAGTTATCGAGACGTCCTGCGCAAATTAAGCGCGACGCACCCTTTAATACAAAAAAACGCTATAGAAATTAAAAAGTTCCCGTCATTTTGCATGACGGGAACTTTTTATGTAAGTGTATTAAGGTGTTGCAGTTGGTGTGACTGTGGGTGTTTCGGTAGCAGTGGCTGGCGCGGTTGTATTTGTAATTGTCGGCGTAGCGCTTGGTGCGGCAGTTGTGTTTGTGGGTGTTGCAGTTGCTGGCACACCAGATGAAGCATTGAAGATATGAGGCGCAGTCCACAAGGCGCGGTCGCCAGCAGGTGAACCTGTAGATAAAACTGTCAAAATAAATTTGATGTTTTGACCAGCCAGCGCTGAGAGGTCAATATCTGCGTTATATACTTGACCTTCATATTTTTCTACAAACGCCCAAAACGTTTGAATCGATGTGCTGCCTGAAACAGAATAATCTAAACGGAAGACAACATAACAAGAAGTTGCATTGATTTCACATCCAATGGTAGCGCGGAATTTATCTCCAGACTTGACAAGATAACTTGGGTAAATGCCTTGAATGTAACCATTGTTGATGTTTTGCGGAAAGGTAAGTAAACCTGTGCGGCTATCATTTGTTCCATTTTCTAAACGAGATGGGTTAGCAATTAAGATAAACCCTTTGGCATCACCATCTGTTCCGGGGCATGGCAGTTGACCTGCTCCGCTGTACCAAGTGGCGGCACATACATTAGCGGCAAAGTCATAGCTTGTGCCAGCCGCTGGCGTGGCAGGAGTGACAGGTGTACCGGGTGTGTTTGTCTTTGTGGCTGTGCCGGGGTTAATGCCTGTGCCAGTCACTTTGATTTCAACCCAGAATGATTTTGTGCCACCAGTGCCAATGCCAAATGGAATGCCAGTATTGTTTCGTAATTTCCAATAACCGCGATAGGTTCCAGCAGTGGTCGGTGAAGTTAATGGGATAGTAATATCCACTGTTTGACCGGGCGCAACAGTATTTGAAATCAGATACGAGTCGTTGCCGCCCATCTTTTCGCCAGAGTCAAAGATAAGGCTGTAATTTGTCCAAGTGCATGTACCAATGTTTTTCAATCGCCAAGTTTTGTTAAAGGTAGCACCTGGGGCAAAAGCCGTGCCATCTTTAACGGTCACATCGGCAACAAATTGAGCGCGGTCACAAGCATTGGGTTGTACAGTTCCAGTTTTGGTCGGTGTAGCAGTTGGAGGCGTGCCTGTTACTGTTGGCGGAGGAGGTGGAGGTGAACCACCCGCACGAGCAATCACAGGGTTGACCCATAATGCACGGTCACCTGTTGGTGAACCATAAGCATTCACAACCAAAATAAATTTCACATCTTGATTCGCTAATGAGCTTAAATCAAGGTTGACGTTATACGTCCAACCTTCGTATTTTTCGCGGAAGGTCCAAAAGGTTTTTACAGGTCCAGTTCCAATTTGATAATTCAAACTGTAAGCCACATAACATTGCGTAGCACCTTGCTCACAACCAATCGTGGCTTGGAAGCGGTCGCCGCTTTGCACGCGGAAAGCCGGGTAAGATGCTTGCACGTAACCATTGGTCACATTGTTTGGAGCAAATAACAAACCAGCCTGAGCCGATGTGACTCCGCTTTCAAGTTTTGGATTCGCTTGACTAATTCCAAACCCATTCGCGCTTCCATCTGTGCCGGGAAAGGTTAATGCGCCCGAGCCGCTTGACCACGCCGCCGAAGCCGCGTTTGCTGTAAAGTCGTAGCCTGTGCCAGCAGATGAGCCAACACGAATCTCAACCCAGAATGTTTTATTAGCGGTTGAGCCAATGCCAAAATTACCACCACTGTTGCTCTTGAATTTCCAATAGCCAAAATAACGCCCTGCCGCACTTGGTGCGGTCATATCTACTGTAATATCTACAGTTTGCCCGGGTCCAACATTTGTGGGAATCGCAAGCGAAGCCGGTGCACCCATGCGTTCACCGCTATCAAAAATTAATGAGACATCATTGCTGTTCCAAGTACAAGTGCCGATATTTTTCAATCGCCAGGTTTTCTTAAAGGCTGTGCCGGGCGCAAAATTTGTGCCATCCGGAATTGTCACATCCGCTATAAACTGCGCGTGATAACAAACAGCCGCGCTTGCTGTGGTTGTGCCTCCCGGTAAAAAGGAAAACATCATTGCCAGCAAGAGCAATATTGAGATAAAACGTGTAACCAATTTCATTTCTTCCTCCATCCAGTCATTTCAAGATAAGGACGTAAAAAGTCCTTAAAAGTTCCTTATGACTATACGCCATCCCTAGTATATCTTTTCTTTAACAAATGTTCAATCGGTTAACACAACAATTTCATAGTGAATTGGTCACGCTTCTCTTGGCATTATTCGCCCATTGACCTAGCAACTCAGGCACTCGTGATTCAAATGAGCCATCGGTAATATAGATGCGGATTTGTTCCATCAATCTTATTAATGCTCGTAAGTTATGAATTGAAATTAAAGTCCCTGCTAATAATTCTTTGGCAACGATTAAGTGACGAATGTAAGCACGGGTGAAAGTTTTACAAGCATAACAATCGCAAGTTTCGTCAATTGGACGTTCATCACGTGCGAAAGAGGCGTTCATTAAATTTAATCTGCCTTCGGGGGCAAATGCAGAATGATGACGGGCTAAACGAGTCGGAAGAACACAATCAAAAATATCAATGCCACGCGCAACGCCATTGATTAAGTCTTCGGGAGTACCAACTCCCATAAGATAACGCGGCTTGAAGTCAGGTAAAAGAGGCGTTACTACATCTAAAGTATCGTGCATTTCTTGTTTCGTCTCGCCCACTGATAAACCACCAATGGCAATGCCGGGCGTATCTAACGAAGAAATAAATTTAGCAGACTCAGCGCGAAGGTCAGGGTCTACGCCACCTTGCACAATTCCAAATAATGCTTGGTCATTGCGCGTCTTGGCTTTGAGTGAACGTTCAGCCCAACGATGAGTCCGTTGCATTGCTTTTTTGATATAAGCAGAATCATTAGGGTCGGCACATTCATCAAACGCCATGATGATATCGGCGCCGAGATTTTCTTGAATAGCAATTGACTTTTCAGGCGTGAAGCGATGCGTTGAACCGTCAATGTGACTTTTGAAGGTGACACCATCATCATCAATTTTGCGAGTTTGTGCTAACGAAAAAACTTGAAAGCCACCTGAATCAGTGAGCATGGGTTTGTGCCATTGCATAAAATTATGCAAGCCACCCATATCACGCACGAGTTCATCGCCGGGGCGCAGATATAAGTGATAGGTATTACTCAAAACAAGCGAAGCATTGATATCTTTAAGATGTTCAGGCGTAAGTGTTTTGACAGTGGCTTGTGTACCTACAGGCGCAAAGACTGGCGTGATTAAGTCACCATTTGGTGTGGAAAAAATCCCCGTGCGAGATTTGTTATTTTTGGCTGTGATTTTGAATTCAAACATGGGCTAAATTATACTGGCGTTAGGTATACATTTTAATTGCTCTTGTGTTTTTTCGATTTCCCAGTTTATACTCATTCAATGAAAAATAAACATTTTCTTTTACCTTTTGACAAAATTGATATCTTGCTCTGCATCCTAATTGGGCTTATTTCTTTGTCGTTATATATCCGAACCTTAGCGCCTTCATTATTATGGGGTGATTCGGCAGAATTTCAAACACTTTCTTATACTTTAGGCATGACACATCCTAGCGGCTATATGACGCAAATTGTGTTTGGAAAACTTTTCACATATCTTCCAATCGGCAATGTTGCCTATCGCGTTAATTTAATGTCAGCTGTTTTTGCAACCATAGCTGTTGTGAATGCATATTTGATTATAAGGTTACTAGGTGGGGAGCGCGTCGCAGGGGTTAGCGCATCTATCTTGCTAATGGTTAACGAGGGGTTTTGGTGGCGAGCGCTCATTGCTGAATCTTATGCACCAGCCGCTGGGATGCTTGCTTCAGTATGGCTTCTCTTTTTATTATGGCGACATACAGAAAAATGGTATTTTCTATTTCTGGCTGGGCTAGTAGGCGGATTAAGTGTTGGCATTCACTCAACTGTCGTTATGACCTCCGCTTCAGTATTGGTTGTGATGGTGCTTACGGCTCGCCGCCTCAAAGATTGGCTAAGCGCGGCGACTGGAGCGTTTATCGGCGCGTTAACAACGTTTGGATTCTTTCTTTTACTTGATTATCGAGACCCTCCATCCAGCATATACAATACAGTATATCGCCCCAACTTAAGTCTTTTCAGGTTGCAACCTAGTGATTTTGATACACCATTAGAAAGATTTTTCGCAATCTTTCCCGCAAATAGTTTCTGGTCTTATTATTTTACGGCAACAATTGATGAAATTAATAGACGCTTAATTGAATTCATTTTATATTTTCCTAACTGGGTGTTTGTTTTAATTCTTTTAGGAGCAGTTATTCTTTTCTTTTCAAATAAGTGGCAAGATGCACTCTACCCGCTTATCGCCTTTCTAATTATCTGGGGGTTTGCTATTAGCGTGTCATTTTCTGTCTATCGAGAATTTTATGTTCCCATTTGGGTTATTGTCTATGTCTGGTTTGGAGTTGGAGCAAGCACAATACTAAAATTCTTAAAACAATTAAGAAGCAAAAAACAAACTACATCAAATATCTTACATCTAATTCTTAGCATATTACTAATCACGCTTCCGATATGGCATGCGCGTTTAGACATCACGCGTTCAATTCAACGCGGATTCCCCACCTTTGTGCAACGAGACCACATCTATCCACTCTATGGACCAGATAAAGCCATACTTGATGCAGCAAGAGTGTTAAACCGCATTGAAGACAATGCCATCCTATTTACAAATTGGGACAAACTCTACAGTCTCGTATACACAGCCCATATTGAATATAGCAGAACAAATATTTCACTTCACGAATGGCTAACGGATAACCCACAACTTGCAAAATCTGCAATTGAGTATATAGAAAAAAATATTGACCAACGCCCAATTTATTTTTTTATTGTGGTGCCACAATTGCCTGATACATTTCGTGTTGAACAAATCCATGACGAACTTTATCGAGTATATAAAAATTAATAAAGGATTATTCCATGACTAACTTCGATAAAAAAATAGATGATGCATTAGAGAAATATGAAAAAAGTTTTGACAAAAATGCAAACAAACTTGCCAACACTGCCGAAAAAGTTGCAGGTGGATTAAATCGTTTATACATCGGTTGTGCCATCATTCTCGGAAATTTATTTTTTTTAGCATTTTGTTTATGGGGTGCTTATGCCGCCTACAATTCATATAACTTAGGAAAAAACGGCGAAACCACAACAGGCATCGTCATTGAACTTGAAGAAAGCAGTTCAACAGAAGGTGGGTGTTGTGTTTATTCCCCCGTTATCGAATTTCAAGCAAATGGTCAAACCTATACATTTGATGGTGATAGTGCTTCGTATCCACCTGAATATGAAGTTGGTGAAGAAGTGCGTGTTATCTATAATCCCGAAAACCCAAACAATGCTCAAATCAACAAAGCCAGTGAGCGTTGGCTCATGCCACTTATCATTATCCCTGCAATGATTATTACATCAATTATTTTTACATTTGCGATGGTTCGTGCTTATCGCCGCAATGATGATATTATGTTTTAAGATGAAAACCCCGCTTCAAACTTAAGGGAAAGTTGATTCTGTTCCTTCAACATTTGTCATTGCGAGAAGATTGCTTCGTCACTTCGTTCCTCGCAATGACATTATTTTTTATTCCTTCGTAATCAATCTCACTTGATTGTCATAGAAGAAATAATCCCACGCCCAATTGAACATGACGAGCAAGCGATTACGAAAACCAATAATGCGGTAGATGTGTAACAACACCCAAATCACCCATGCGATGAATCCGCTAAAAGAAATGCCGAAAATTCTAGCAACGGCGGCATTCCGCCCTATGGTGGCTAATAGACCTGGGTCTTTATAATGAAATGGAAGTGGTTCTTTTTCATTAATCATGTTGCGGATGTTTTTAGCAGTATGCTTGCCTTGTTGAATCGCAACGGTGGAAAGCATGGGCAGGGGTTGATTCTTTTCGTCTAGCAAGAAGGCGTTATCCCCGATGACAAAGGCTGAGGGAAAAGCTGGCAGTTGTAATGTCGGGATGACGCGCACACGCCCCATGCTGGCTTGTTCAACACCAAGCGCATCAATCAATTCAACCATTTTCGCGCCAGCAGTCCAAATCAAGGTTTGTGTTTCAATGGATGAGCCATCTTCAAAATCAACTCTTTGACCATTGTAATTTTTCATTTTGGTATTCAAACGGATTTCAACATTTTTCTTTTCTAAAAGTTTCTTGGTGGCTTGACGTAATTCATCGGGATATGGATTGATAAGATGCGCACCAGCCTCAACTAAAATAACACGCGCCTCTTTTAAATTTAATTTTGGATAATCTTTTCGCATGACATGCGAAATTAATTCAGCCAATGCACCTGCGGCTTCAACGCCTGTGGGTCCACCACCAACAATCACAAACGTAAGCATGGCTTTTCTTTTTTCAGCATCGCCTTCGTGATTGGCTTGCTCTAGCATTGATAGTAAATGATTGCGCGTTTTGACGGCGCTTTCAAGGTCTTTGATTTGCAAGCCGTGTTCTTCTAAAGTATCAAAACCAAAAAAGTTTGTGCGTGCACCAACCGCAATGACTAAATAATCATAAGCAATCACAGAGCCGTTTAATTTTACAAATTTTTCGTTGAGGTTAATTTCTGTCACTTCGCCAAGTTGAAAAGAAAGATTTTTTTGTTTGCGAAAAATAGTGCGGATTGGACTAGCGATTTGAGAAGGAAGCAAACCTGCGATTGCTACTTGATATAACAACGGCTGAAAAAGATGATGATTGCGTTTATCAATCAATGTAATGCGAACAGGGGCGTTGGCGAGTCCGCGAGCGGTTTCTAAACCTGCAAAGCCTGCGCCAATGATGATGACATGTGGAAGATTTTTTGTGTTCATAGTGATTCTTTCATTGTGTGGGTGCGTCGCACTTTTAGAAGTTAAACTCATATCAAACGCACAGCGCGACGCACTTATTTATTATATTTGTGAAATTTATCACTATTATTATAACTATTCCCCTATTTTTTGTAAAGGGCATTTCCCTCATCCGCACGGGAATAAATCCCCGTGCTATTTTTACAAAGCCCGCTAAAGCGGACTTACAAATTGTCACGCTAAAAGCATGACCTACTTGTTGTATGCTTCTAAAATCTTCTCCATCATTTTAATAGCATCATGGTCAATGGTTTGAAATTCAGGATGCACCTCAAACCAAGCCAATGAACGGCGCACGCCTTCGCTCCATTTCACTTTGCAATTGTATTCAGGCACAAACTTTTTAATTTTGCTATTATCAAACACTACGCTATTGGATTTATCGCCAATCAAACTTCCGATAGCATGTTCATCAAACTTAGCAATAAAATCGCTGGGGATGTAAACCACGCTTCGCTCCACGCCCAAAGCCTGATACGCTTCGTTGTAAATTTGATTCCACGTCAACACTTCGTCTGATGTGATTTGAAATGCTTCACCAATTGCTTTTTGATTTCCTAATAAACCAATCAAACCGACAGCAAAATCTTCATTCCAAGTTAATACCCAAAGTGAAGTTCCATCACCTGGAATGATGACAGGTTTGCCTTGTTTCATTCTATCTATTAAAGTCCACGGGTGTTGCCAACTACCCACAATGAATGGGATTTGTGAAGGTCCGTAAGTATGTGATGGACGAATAATGGTGACAGGGAATTTTTCATCGCGGTATGCTTGCATTAATCTTTCTTCACAAGCAATTTTATTGCGTGAATATTCCCAAAATGGATTTTCTAATGGCGTTTCTTCAGTTATTAAATAATTTTGAACTGGTTTTTGATACGCACTTGCAGATGATATAAATATAAATTGATTTGTTTTATTCCGAAATAAATTTATATCTCGTTCAATATCTTGTGGTGAGAAAGCAATAAAATCCACAACCGCATCAAAGTGATGATTTGCAATTAAATCGGCTACTTGAGATGGATTATTATAAATATCTGCTTGTAAAACCGTTGCACCGTTTGGAGCAGGATATTTTTTTGAAGCAGAACGATTTAGCAAAAATAATTCATGTCCGCGTTGAACTGCTAATTCTGAACAGGCAGAACTGATTAATCCTGTACCGCCGATAAAAAGAAATTTCATATTTCCCTCACCCTAGCCCTCTCCCACAGGGAGAGGGGATACTGTGGCGCGATTTGCCATAAAATTTTCTACCCAAAAGATAATCAATGCTAACCAGACAATACTAAACCCGATTAATCGTGTTGTATCAAATGCTTCTTTGTAAATGAAAACACCGATTAAGAATTGAATCGTCGGGGCGAGATATTGTAATACGCCAATCATCGTCAATGGGATTTGTTTGGCGGCAGAGGCAAACATCAAAAGGGGAATCGTGGTCACAATACCTGCACCAATCATCAACAAATCTGCTGTGATGCCTGTATGCAAAAATGAGGCTGTGCCATCTGCTTCGTGAATACTAAGATACACCAAGGCTGGGATGAAGAGAATGCCGGTTTCGAGAGTCAAGCCGAAGACAGAAGAAAGAGGCGCAAGTTTTTTAACGAGTCCATAAAAGCCGAAAGAAAATGCTAATCCTAAAGCAATCCAAGGAAGTCTCCCATAAGTAAGTGTCAAATATACAACACCGATGAATGCAATCACAATTGGAATCCATTGAGTCAATCTCAATTTTTCACGCAAGATGATGAGACCAAGAAATACGCTCAACAATGGATTGATGAAATAACCCAAACTTGTTTCCACGATGTGACCTGCATTCACTGCCCACACATATAACAACCAATTCACGCCGATTAATAACGAAGCGATTAAATAAATTTGCAATGTTTTGGCGTTGATTAAACTGCGGAATTCATTCCATTGTTTTGAGATTAAGATGATGATAATTAAAAAGATGAAAGACCATGCAATGCGATGACCAAGCAGTTCTAATGCTGGCACGTGCTTCAATAATTTCCAATAAATCGGAAAAAATCCCCACATCGCATACGCGCCGATTCCATACCATATACCTTTGTTCATTTTTCTCCTTTTGAAAACAAAAAAGACCTTGTGCAAGGTCTTTGATGATGAATGATTGATTGCTCTTACAATTTTCTCAAAAACCATTTGCCCGTAGCAACTTCTTGCACGTCGCGGGCGAAATCTCCAGCAGTGGCGTATCTATCATTGCGGTCTTTTGCCATTGACTTCGTAATCACTTCTTGCCAAACAGCAGGGATGTTATCTTTCACTTTACGCACATCTGGAATTGGCAATTCGGAATGTGCATTCAATAATGCAGTTGTGGAATTACTCGAAAACGGTAATTGACCTGTGAGCAAGCGATATAACACCACGCCCATTGCGTATACATCCGAACGACCATCTACGTTTTCGCCTTTGGTTTGTTCAGGACTCATGTAAGCAGGCGTGCCAACCAACCATTCGCCTTCATCATCTACAATCTTTTGTGATTTTGCAATCCCAAAATCAGATAAGAATGCTTCACCAGTGTTATCAAACAAAATGTTTGAAAGTTTTACATCACGATGAACAATATTTTTTGCATGAGCCGCGTCTAACGCATCTGCCACACGTTTAAGAATATGCGCCGCTTCGCTGATCTTAATTTCACCCTGAGTCTTGAGGCGGTCGTCTAAACTTCCGCCCGACATATAACGCATCACAATATATGGTTGTTGACCATGCCAACCAAAATCATAAACAGGCACAATACAAGGATGTTCTAACGCCGCAATCACTTCGGCTTCACGTTGAAAAAATTCACGATTTACTTCATCTAACGTGCGGTTATACATTAATACTTTAACAATTACTTGACGGTGCATGTAAGGGTCACGCGCCAAAAAGATAAGCCCCATGCCTCCCTGTGCTAATTCGCTTTCAATTTCATATCGTCCGATTTGGGTGATGGTCATTGGTCTCTGCCAGAAATTAGAATGGCGTGAGTATAGAGCAATTTTTGATTTATGGCAACTTACTATTCCCAATCAATTTTTTGGCGACCTTGAAAGCCCGCTTCAATCTCATACCAAAACTGAATCTGCTCTTCATTATATTTCCAACACAAATAAATTTCTCTGCCATCTTTCAAACAGACAAAATCAACCAACCCTGTCGTTACATCTTTGACTTCGATTCCCATATCTTGAATCTGATGTAGTAATTTATGCAAACGGTCAAAATCAGGCAATAACTTACTTAATTTCGCATTGCCACCATTCCCTGCAGACTTTTGAGCCAAATCCCACAATTCGGGTTGGCTGGCTTGAATCTTCTCGGCAATCTTCATCATCTCACCTACCATCGGGCGGACAATTTCTAATAGATTGTTTGCTTCTTTGGGAGTGTAATATTTAGGCATGCTTGAGAGTATACACTAACCAAAAGGAGACAGTCGCTTTTAGAAGCGGCTGTCTCCTTAATTTTATGCTGGTGATGCTGTATACCCTTTTTTCTTTACTGCTTTCATAATATCTTCTTCTGTTAATTTAGATTCGTCATATTCAATTGACATTTCAAGTTTGTGATAACTAGCATTGATTTCTTTTACACCATCTAACACGTCTTCTAAACTTTCGAGTTTCATGGCGCAATTTGAACAAGTCATATCTGATACTTTGAATATTTTTTTAATCATATTTTCTCCGTTATTCAAAAATGATTTGACCAGTGTACATGCCCATTGAACAGGTAAAGTACATTTCTGTTCCGGCTGTTTGGGCAGGAATATTTACTTGTACAGTTCCAACAGATGGAAGCATTTGATAAAAATCTATATCAGGGATGAGAAAGGCAAGAGCACAAGAATAAACGCCATCGGTAACTAGATTTAATGTTAGGTCTTTACCTGCTGGTGCTTTAAGGATTTCAGGAAAATATCCTTCATTCTGAACATATAAGGTAATTTCATCTTCGGCAGATGTGATTTGTTGAGCAGAACTTATTTCAGGTGATGATTCGGCTGATGGGAATGACGAGTTTCGAGTCAGGTTTTGAAGCGAATAAGGAGAGCCCATTAAGTTGAGACCGCCGTCTAAGGTCACGAACCCTAAAATCAAAATTACAACTGCAACAAAGCGCATAAAGAATTTTTCAAGGCTTGCACCAAGTTCTGTTGTTAAGTAGGCAATGATGAAAAACACAGGGCTTGTACCAAGTGTAAATGCAAACATGAGTGCCGCACCTGTAAAGGCATTCCCTGAGCCAAGTGCGGTTGCCATCATGGCTTGAGTTACGCCACACGGAATGAAAACGGTTAATACACCAAGAAAAATTGGTGTGGCGGTATCTGTACCTTTGGCAGTTTTGCGAATATAGCGGGTGATGACTTTGGGCGGTTCAATGGAAAAATAACGAAAGATGGGATGTATATTAAACATCCGCAAAGCGTTGCCAATCATAAAAATCGCAATTGCAATCATTAACAAAGCGCGAGTGGTGGGGTTAAATGTGAAATACGAGCCAAGCCAGCCAAGTAACGCGCCCAGCAACGTGTATGCGATTAATTTTGAAACCAGAAACAGAAAGATTGGAAGCCTTGCATTGAATCGAGTTTTTAATTTTTTCTTTTCACTGTAATCTTGTTCTACCTGATGTGCAATTGAACTAGCCAATAAGCCACCTTGCACTGCCAAACAACTTAGACCGCCTGTAGTAATGCCTGTGATGAAGGCTATTATTAATTGACTCATAATATCGGAGCCTACATTTTGATTTAGCGATTCTAGATTTGGCTGAAATGTAATTAGGAAGATTGAGAAGGCTAGAAGCAGAACTCCTAGAAAGACAATCATAACTGGATTTATAGCAGGTATATTATTATTTTTAGACATCGTGCCTCTTATTTAATTAATGATGCGAGTATTTCAATGAATGATGCATTGCAATACCCAAAAAGCCAGCAAACAAAAATATGATAGCTGGTTCTCATGACGTATTCTAAACTATGGAAAGTTTAAAATAGCTAACATATGAGAGGTCTTTAGATTTTAGGAGGCGGGGAAAGAATGTCAAGGAAAATTAGTTTGTTTGTTGTAGTTATATTTTCAATTCTATATTTCCCTTTGGCAAACGAAAGACCCACAAATTCAGAAACATAGCCTATAAGAGAAGTGCAATTTGTACCTATCATTTCACAACACAGCATAGTAAAGTGGCCGTTATTTGTATGATGCGCTGTGTGAGAATTCATTTCGGTTGCTTGCATCATTGATGTAGAAACAGAGAAAAATGACAAATAAGCCACTAAGGTAGTAGCACAAAAGGCAATAAGAATAAACTTTAATAACTTTCGTTGCTTGGCCATGCATCTTGATTATATAGGTAAAGATTAACCCTCAATTAGTTTTGGACGCCTCTTTTTGCTTTGAAACACAGCGTTTATTCCCATATGAACAAAACACGCAACAATCTTTTTCTTTTGGGCGAATTGAGGCACCGCAACTGGTGCACGAATAGAAAACGACTCAAGTATCTGGAGGCATTATCTCTCTTTTAGCAAAACCGCACTGCGGGCAGGTTAATAAAACTTCAAACGTTATCTCGTCCATTATTCATATTTTTACATTCTTGAGTCTCAAACTATTCGTCACCACAAACACACTGCTAAAAGCCATCGCTCCAGCCGCGAGCATTGGGTTCAAATATCCAAGTGCCGCCGCAGGGATTAATACTACATTGTAGAAAAACGCCCAGAACAAATTTTGTTTAATCGTTGATAATGTTTTTCGTGACAAGTGAATTGTTTTGGCAACACCTTTCAAATCACCACTCATCAAAGTTATCGGAGCCGCCGCCATAGCAACATCGGTTCCAGTGCCAATTGCTAAACCAACATCTGCTTGCGCCAATGCAGGTGCATCATTTACACCATCACCGACCATGGCAACAATATTCGAGATTCGAGATTCGGGATTTGGGGTTTGTAATTTCTTAACTTCAGAAGATTTTCCTTCTGGCAACACTTCTGCTAAAACAACATCAATACCAACTTGTTTTGCAATTGCTTCCGCAGTTTTTTGATTATCGCCCGTCATCATAGCAACTTTCAAATTCATGGTGTGCAAATCCGCAATTGCAGATTTTGATGATTCTTTAATCGTATCCGCCACTGCAATGATTCCAGCAAATTGATTATCAATCGCAACCAACATGGCAGTCTTTGCTTCAGATTGCAAACGAGATATTTCAGATTCAAAATCCGCAATTTGGATCCCTTTGTCTGTAAACATTTTCTTATTCCCCACCATCACACTTCTGGACTCGACCTCAGCCTGCACGCCAAACCCTGGCATCGCCGTAAACCCAACAGGTTCTGCAAGCGTTAATCCGCGAGTTGTGGCTTCTGCCCAAATCGCTTCACCTAATGGATGTTCACTTCCTTTTTCAACAGAAGCGGCAAAACGAAGCAAATCATCTTCTTTCCACTTTCCACTTTCTATAACAATGTCTGTCACTGCTGGTTGACCTTTTGTAATTGTGCCAGTTTTATCTAACACAACAACATTTACATTTCCAGCGCGTTCGAGGGCTTCACTACTCCTAAATAAAATTCCAATCTCTGCGCCTTTACCAGTGCCAACCATAATGGCAGTTGGTGTGGCGAGTCCCATTGCACATGGACATGCAATCACCAAAACTGCAACCATGTTGATTAATGCAATGGTGAATGGAGAATCTGAGAATTGATAACCAGTAAGTGGAACAATAAAATACCAAACCACAAATGTAATTAATGAAATCACAATCACAATTGGCACAAAAACAGCAGAGACTTGGTCTGCTAGTTTTTGAATTGGGGCTTTGCTTCCTTGCGCATCTTCTACAAGTTTGATGATTCTTGCTAATGCAGTTTCTCTGCCAACTTTAGTCGCTTCAAATTTGATTAATCCAAGTTTGTTCAATGTCGCGCCGATAACTGTGTCACCTTGTTTCTTTTCAACAGGCAATGATTCACCCGTCAGCATAGATTCATCAACCGTGCTTCGTCCTTCAACTACAACGCCATCTACTGGAATGGTTTCACCAGGTTTAACGATAACTGTATCCCCGACACGAACATCATCAATGGAAACAGAAACTTCTTGCCCGTCGCGGATGAGGCGTGCGGTTTTGGCTCTGAGTCCCATTAATTTTTTAATCGCTTCAGACGTTCTTCCTTTTGCTCGTGCTTCCAAATATTTTCCAAGCCGAATCAAGGTGATGATGACTGCGGCGGTTTCAAAATAAACATGTTGATGGATGTTTGCAAATGTAATCACGACCGAATAAAAATATGCGGCGGATGAACCCATTGCAATTAGTACATCCATATTTGCGGAGCCATTGCGCAAGGCTTTGAACGCGCTGACATAATATTGACCACCGACAATGAATTGCACTGGCGTTGCTAAAAACCACATAAACAATTGAGCCGTAAACGAGGCATGACCTGCATCAGTTGGAATGAAACCAAAATCCATTGACATGGAATAAATAAAAAGCGGCACTGTAAACAAAAGACCAAGAATGAGCATGTTATATTGGTAATTGATTTCATGCTCGCGTGCTTTGGCTTCGGCATCTTCACTTTCATTACCAAGTTCGATAGTTTCAAAGCCAGCGTTTGCAATCGTGCGTCTTAATTCGGCTTGCGTAATAATGGTTGGAATATATTTGACTTGCGCTTTTTCAGTTGTAAAACTGACATTAACTTCTGTAACGCCTTCTTGTTTTTTGATAATGTTTTCAAGTGTGCGGGCATCATTATCATCGGATAAATTTTTGATGATTAACTCTGCTTCGCCCGTTGCAACACCATAGCCTGCGCGATTGACTCGTGCAATAAAGTCATTGATTCCTAATTTTGCAGAATCAAAATCTACTGTGGCTCTTTCGGATGAAAGATTCACAACTGCCGAATTCACGCCATCTAATTTTTTGAGATTGCGTTCAACAGTCGCGACACAGTTGGCACAGGTCATGCCAGTGATGGGGAGTGTAAGTTGTTTTGTATCAGACATTTTCTACTTTTTCCTAAGTACATTTTCAACACTAAGTTCATCTAATTTTTTATTTAGTGTTTGTATTTCAAAGATGTTCGGCAAAGCCAGCCAGACTATTGCAAGCCCTGCTAAAATTCCTGTAATCCATCTAGCCCATGAGTTGAAAGAGCCAATTCCATCTCCACTATAAAAATTTTGAGAGAAACTGTTATTGGTTAATTGAGCAAGCCAAAGGTTTGTGTCACGAAAGCCATTTCCAATACCAGAAAAATCACTAATCATGTGAGTGCCACCATCTAAAATCATAGGCATTAATAATAAGAGAGCCATCCATATAGAAATTGCTTTTGCTTTATTCCGAAGCCAAGAAAAGATAACTGCAAACACCCAAATAATTGTATAAAATGAAACCATACGATCTGACCATGCTACTTTCCAACCCATTGCTTCATTCCCTATAAATTGACGAAGAATCATTGGGTTGGATGTGTTTTGCCAAACGGTTTGTATTTCGCTCAGTGAATACATACTTTGTTCACCGAATAGAAAGATGGAGCGTTGCGGTAATTGATGACAAAAGAAAGAATAAAAGAAATAGATTGCATTACCCGCAGAAG
>JAEURH010000299.1 GCA_016789365.1 Anaerolineales bacterium | reverse complement strand
GAAAATCTAATTGAGCAGTTCCATTTTGAATGGATTCTATATCAAAACCAGCAGGGATGATTAACATTGCTGGAGCCTGTCTTGACTCAAATTGTTCTTGCGCTTCTTCAATTGAGATGACATCTGGTCTGACACTTGTAGAATTTTCTAACTCCGAAACCAATTCTTGCGAAATCGTCGTGTTGGCTTGGTCAACGACTAATAAAAGTCTGCGATTATCTTCATCACCAGTAGGTATGCCGCCAGAGATGAGGAAGATAAAAATAATCGGCAAGACGATAAAGAATAATAATTCAGATGAACTTGCGAAACGTACGATAGCGTCTTTCCATGCAATTGCAAATATTTTTTTCATGTTTCCTCAATATGTCATTCTGAGCGAAGCGAAGAATCTCTGAGATTATCTTAGAGACCCTTCGCTATCGCTCAGGGTGACACAAAATTATTTTTGCACCAAATTCTTTGTACCAAACAAAACAGCAGAAACTAAAAACAAGACAATGCCCATCGTCAGCAGAGCAAGCAGAGGCGTAGTCAAAGAGGCGATATCTCCACCAAATGCCAGTGATGTGAATCCATCTAATGCCCAAGCGTTGGGGGTAATCTTGCTTAACGTCTGCACAAAGGCTGGCAT
>JAEURH010000298.1 GCA_016789365.1 Anaerolineales bacterium | reverse complement strand
TGCGCGTATGACCACTTCGACGATGTTAGGAACATTTAGAACGCGCGTAGCAACGCGACAAGAATTTTTAGACCATCTAAATCGTGGCGCAGACCCACTTAGAATATAAATAGTTATGTCATTCTGAGCCGCGCTCTTGTTTTTCGCGGCGAAGAATCTTAACGATTATCTTCGAGACTTTCGTTATCGTTCAGGTTGAAACTATCACATCTTCCCGTTTCTCAATCCATACCTGATTTTGAATGTCATCAGAAACTTTGATTAAAGATTTTTTTTCAAATGGATGTACAAAATCTGGAATTAATTCCGCTAAGGGTACAATCACAAAAGCATATTTCCAAGTGTTGACGTGATAAAGTGTTTCATTAAATAAAACAATATCAATATCTATTGAGCGCGGAGCATTTTTGTTTTCATCTCGCACACGACCTAATTCATTCTCAATCGGGCGGATTACTGTTTCTTTCAATTCATCAGGTTGTAAATCGGTTAAGAATAAAACACATAAATTCAAAAAATTTGCACCTGCATAACCAACTGATTCTGATTCCCAAACAGATGAAATAGATTCTACTTCCCCGTTTTCTTTTAATAATTTTATGGCTTGCAGAATATTTTTTTCTGGTTCAATATTTGAAC
>JAEURH010000297.1 GCA_016789365.1 Anaerolineales bacterium | reverse complement strand
CAAGGTCAATTCGCCAAGCGGATTCCAATTCGTCGGTTTGCGCCACGTTTCCGGCATCACATGGACAAGGTAATGCGGCTGTTTTGTTTCGACGGCTTTCTGCAGGTCCGCTTGCGAGGCGGCGATGATGCCGGCCAAAAACCCAAAGATATAAATATCATTTCGTAAGTGACCATCGCTGGCATGTTGATCGGACGGTACAAGCGCCGGAGCGTTTAATATTGCAGACGGGTTGCGGCGCATTTCGGCGATTTGTGCACGATGCGAAATGAGATAAGACTTGATATCGCACCTGCGCCCGCCGAGAGACACATCATATCGTTCGCGGTCTGTAAATGGAGCGGCAGCTTTTACTTCAAAAGGGATATTGTTTTGAGAGAGATACCGCCGAAAAGCAAGTTCCACAGCCACATTTGCCACGGTTCGGCGCAGTTTGTTATACGGGGAAGTGCCTGCCCGCTCATGGGAATATGCCAATGAGCGAAGCGCGTATGCAATGCCGCCTTCAGTTAGATCGGAGGTGTAGGGCAAACGGAGGGGATCGGAAGGCGATTGCATCTTTTACGTGGAGGTGGGTTGTTTAAAGCTCCCACCTGTTTGTACATATTAAATCAATAATAAGTTGTTTGCAAGTGGTTAAAAT
>JAEURH010000296.1 GCA_016789365.1 Anaerolineales bacterium | reverse complement strand
TCTATCCCAACTGTAACTGGTACACCAGCTGGGATGATTGTGCGCGTGAACATAGACCTTAGTAATGAGATTGTTCCTGTGTATGCGGGTCCAAGTTCCTATTTATATCCTTCAATTGGCGTGGTCTTGATGGGGCAGGAGATTCCGGCATACGGCATCTCTGACGATGGCAACTGGATTCAAATTTATTATGCTGGCGTGCCGGGGTCTGTCGCTTGGGTCTATGGACCTTATGTAACCATTATCAAAACTGGTAGATTGCCTGTTTTGCCCGCGCCAAATACGCCCACGCCTGCATCCACGCCGACGCTTGACCCAACTCTCGCCGCCGCATTTATTGACCCAGTTACACCAACCCGCTTACCGACTTTTACGCCGGCTCCAGAGTTAATTGTGGCTACATTTTTACCAGATGCACAAGTCAATCGTGTGCCTGCTGGGTTGTTGATATTAGGTTTGGGATTTATCGGCGGTTTTGGGGTTTTGATTTCGTTTTTACGCGGGCGATAAATGTTTCTGAAACAGAATCAACTCTAAGTCAAGAATGAGGCGCAAAAAAAAGAGAGCAGTCGTTACAACTGCTCTCTAATTATCTATTTTCTATTTCTTAGTTATGGCATCCGCACGAACCACCACCACAGGC
>JAEURH010000295.1 GCA_016789365.1 Anaerolineales bacterium | reverse complement strand
CAATTGATATTCACGCAGGTACTTCTCGGCATGCTCAAGTTCATCCACCCGACCATGCAGGTACGCCTGAACAAGTTCTTCAAAATCATCCCCGATCGGCTTGGGGATGAATCCCACTGCACCGGCGGCGAGTGCACGAGCACGTGCCTTCTGGGTAGTATCTCCCGATACGATTACGATCGGCGTTCCAACGAGCATTTTCTTGAGGCGGGTTGCTGCTTCGCTGCTCGTCATCTGAGAGACATTATTATCGAGGAGGATCAAGCCTCGGCTAACCCGATCCCATCAAGCGGATTTGCCGCTTCCAAAACGATGAACGTGTAGGAAAGCAAACGCCGCACCAGCGAACGGGATTCTTCGCTGTCTGCTATATAAAGGATCTGCGGAAGTTTGAGCGGATCGGGCTTCATGGTGTTTTGGTTTTTACGCATTGCATATTACGCAATACGACATTTAGCCTTTTACTTTCCTCGGGTCTGCCATGCGATGCTCCTCCAAACGCTTTTGCACAATGCGGCTGACCGCTTCAGCTGTGATCGGGGATTCGTCCATGACACGCGAAAAATCGTCGCGAGGGATCATCAATACTTCAACCGGCTCACTCCCCGCCCGCACATTCGCAATAGACCTGCCTCCACGCAGAAG
>JAEURH010000294.1 GCA_016789365.1 Anaerolineales bacterium | reverse complement strand
ATAATCGGGGAATCATTTACCAAAAACTTGACTGAAATGCACTGGCAAGAAATTTTTTTGATAGATGAAAACGACACCACCCTGTGCGAATGTTTCTTAATTCCCGCCTCAAACGAACGTTTCATCCTGATTGTTGAACCTGTCACATCCGATTCCGCCTCAACCCATCACATCCAGAAATTACACAAACAAGTCAAACTATTTCAAATCGAAAGTGAATTCTCCAAAAAACTAGCACACAATAAACAAGTCGAGTTAGAAGCGGTCATACTACAAGCCAAAGAAGTATCACAAACCGACCATCTGACCTTTATCCTCAACCGCCGTGCTATTATCAACGAATTACAACACGAATTGTTACGTGCCGAACGCTACAATTCATTACTTTCCGTTTCAATTATTGATGTTGACCATTTCAAATCAATTAATGACACCTTTGGGCACCCCGTTGGAGATGTGGTTTTACAACGAGTAGCTCATCGCCTAAGCGTTGGTATTCGCCACCCGGATGTAGTCGGCAGATATGGTGGCGAAGAGTTTTTAATAATTTTGCCAAGTTCAGATTCAAACGCCGCGTCAGAACAAGCTGCCCGTTTGTGCAAACAAATCAGAGAAACGCCGATTGTCGTCAAAGAGCATGTGATTCA
>JAEURH010000293.1 GCA_016789365.1 Anaerolineales bacterium | reverse complement strand
TTTCAGCAGGCGGTTGGATTTATGAACAAACTCAATCTGGTAACTCAGTTGAAATTTGGACCATCATGTGTGGCTTTCCGCCGACCAAAGAACTTTCACCATTTGCTCAAGCATTACATCAACAATGGGGCATGAACTCTGCCGAGGAAGTCGTCAGCGGGCGCAGGTTAGAGGATGTAAACTCTGCAAACCTACTTGGTGCAACTGTTCAGCATTTTGATTTTTTAGATTGTATCTATCGTCAAAACAAAAATGGCGAGTGGTTATATGCTCAAATTTTTCGAGAACCTCGTGCTGATGAAGATGAACTTCCCAAACAAATTGCGGATGAAATTTCCAAACGCCTCGTGCGTCGTGCGGCAGAATTGCTTGGTAAGCCGCTTTTGTATGTCGCTGATATTCCATATTTGTTTAACTCGCCGGAGCAATTAAGCCTGCATACTGTTGGGATGAAGGAAAATGTTGAGGCGGTCAGCGAAACAGGTATCCACGTTTGGGTTGAGGCGGTGGCGGCGTATGAGTCACAGATTCCGATGCTGTTTGAAAGTCCAGAGGCGATGCGAAATCAGATGAGAGAATATTGCCTTAAAAACAACGGTTTGCGTTTTTGGTCAAGATAGTTATCTTTTTTGTTTGTGTAAAACCGTACT
>JAEURH010000292.1 GCA_016789365.1 Anaerolineales bacterium | reverse complement strand
TTCAATCTGCCCGAACAACCAGAAACATGGGTTGAAGTAGATGAAAATGAAGAATACGAAATTCGAGCTGAAAATCAATTCACTAAATGTGGCTGGACTCCATTTGAAGGGTGGAAAGTAAAAGGAAAAGTGAGAAAAGTAGTATTACGAGGAAAAACCGCCTTTGAAGATGGGAATTTTCTCGTTGAGGCAGGGTATGGGAAGAATGTAAGAGACCATAGACGGTAGACCGCAATCTGTGAAAAACGGTCTATAGTCCACCATCCACTGTCTAAGAAGCCCATATCTTGGGGTATTTGTTTAGACAACGCCATTTCCACAGCCTCTCAAACTGTGGATAACTGCCCTCAAACTGTGGAAAACTACCCAACTCTGTGGACAATATCCGCCTTTATGAGAGAAAAGGTCAGACAACTTAACAAAGCCAAACCACCATATATGGGGGGTGCTTTTTTATAAAACCGAGATATGGAAGATTCACATTAAGTTATGTTTTTTAATTGCATCTGTTGTGGATAAGTTATCAAAAGAATGTCCACATCAAACAAATGTCTAATTTTAGAATCAACCCGCAATTGTAGTCAGAGGCGATGCACTTCATCCTGTATATGGGGTTGAATCATATTTATCCACACTATCCACAGTCCCTACT
>JAEURH010000291.1 GCA_016789365.1 Anaerolineales bacterium | reverse complement strand
TGATATTTATTCTCATGTTCGAGGCGAAAAAATTTACGTAGTTTCTCTAAGGACGGTTGCATAATGCTCAATTTTATCATGCCGTCATAAAAGATTTCGCCACAGAGAACACTGAGAAAACCATTTTATAATTTCTGCGACCCTTGAGGTTTTATGCTGACTTCGTAGGGGTCAAATGATTATAGGTTTTATATTGCAGATTACAGAACCCCGAAGGGGTGTCATAAATTTGAAAATCCATGTCATCTGTTTCGATAAACTCAACACAACGCCGACGAGATTTTATTGAATTGTCATATTATTGTCTATAATCATTCCATCCCTTCGGGATTAGTCATCAAAGGAGACTCAACCTATGAACTGGTTCAATAACAGCAAATTATTTGATTTGGCACGTCAGGGAAAAAGATTAACACATATCGCGGCAGTGATTCCATTATCTATTGTGTTTACATTTATCAGCCAACTAGGCATTATTACGCTCATCGTGGCAATGGGAATCATGTATGGCTTTACAGAGACAGGCTTTGCAATGCCCGAACTCCCCGCCTTAATCGCTGGCTTTTGGATGGCAATGCAATTGATAACTGCATTTGGTTTAGTTTATGTCATTTTATGGGTATGGCTCAAGTTTTTTGAAAAGCGTCCGTTTTGG
>JAEURH010000290.1 GCA_016789365.1 Anaerolineales bacterium | reverse complement strand
GCGTCGAATTCGCGGGTAATAAATAATTCCTGTTTGCCAGGTTCGGCGGTCACGTTCACTTTATTCTTCGAAGGCATGTCATTTCTCCTTTTTCATCTGTTCCAATAAATCATCAAGGCGGTTAAATCTCGCTTCCCAGATCTGGCGATATTGTTCGATCCAATCGCTCACCTCGCCCAACCTGTCGAACCGTGCTTCTACAAAACGCTCACGTCCTTGTGGAATGACGACCACCAACCCACACTCTTTTAATATCTTGATATGACGCGACACTGCCGGACGGCTGATGCGAAAATTCTCGGCAACACCGTTCAAGGTCAGTCTCTGTTGTGCCAGCAACGCCAAAATGGCGCGGCGGTTGGGGTCTGCAATGGCTTGAAATACGTCTCGTCTCATAGATTCCTTTACGTAACCATTTAGTTACTATTTTTCATGTATTTTAGAACACATTTTCTGTTTTGTCAAGTAGGAATCATTTATACTGTCGTCAAATCTAAAAGGAACAAAACAATATGAAATCACTCCCCCGCTATTTCCTTGCCCTGCTCGCAGGCTCTGTCATTTTCATCGGTCGTCCCTTGCTCGGTTGGGGGCTCGGAGATATCCCAGCTTTCTTTGAAAACCCAGCCCGCATTGCTTTTGTCCTCGTGCTATTT
>JAEURH010000028.1 GCA_016789365.1 Anaerolineales bacterium | reverse complement strand
ATTTTCGGAATTTGTTACATCGGCAATATAAGCATAGACGGTGGTTAAGTTTCCGCCAGTTAAGCCATCAATCAAAACTGCGAGGAATAATAAAGGCAATGAATTTGCTAAACCTAGAATCAAATATCCTAATGCTGTGCCACACAAACAAATCAATAAAACTGGTCGCCTACCAAAACGGTCAGATAGTGAACCGATGATTGGACCCGTGAATAATTGCGTAAAAGCATAAAATGAGCTCAACATGCCTGCAATCAATGCTCCGCCATCTTGTGCTTGGACGAAGAATGGAAGCAATGGCAACATGATGCCATAGCTGAGTAGGTCAACAAAAACGGTGATGAAGATGAAGAGGAGGTTCAAGGGAGGTTCAGTAAACAGTAATTGGTAATCAGTAAGTGGTAAGTGGCAATGCGTGATTCGTAAGGAGTAATAAGTGATAAGTAACGAGTAACGAGAATTATACTTTCATCATTCATCCTTCATAATTCATGATTCTTATTTTACAAAAATCTTTCTAAACGAAACGCATTTATATCTATTGATGTTTCTTTGCCATTGACCAACTCACTAACAAGTTGACCCGTAGCAGGTCCCATTGTAAGACCAACCATCGCGTGACCAGTAGCAATTGTCAGGTTAGAGTGAAGCGGAGATTTCCCAATAATGGGAATGCCATCGGGAGTCACAGGTCTGAGTCCAGCCCACGAGTCAATCATCTTGACATCATCATCAAAATTAAAATATTCGCGCATAAAATTTTCGAGTCTGCGAATCCATGTTTGATTTGGCGTGGTGCTGAACTCGCCCATTTCAAGGCGACCCGTGGCGCGCAAAATATTTCCAAACGGCGTAACCGCCACATGCAAATCACCAAGCGTGAAAGCATGGCGCAGCATTTGTTTCGGCGCAGACATGCTAACGCTATACCCGCGCGCAGGTTGAATTGGAATTTTTATTTTCAAATCACGCGCCAACATAGATGACCACGCACCCGTTGCTAAAATAATTTGCTCCGCTTCAAACTCTTGCGTTTTTGTTTTTACTTTTGTAATTTTTCCATTCGAAATTTCAAAACCAATTACAGGTGTGTTCTCAAAAATATTCGCACCCATCGCACGCACACGTTCATATAAAGATTTCAAAAACATAGACGGATTCAAAAACGCATCGCCTGTACAATGCACACCACCAATCACATCATCGCGCAAAATCGGTTCAAGCGTGTGCAAACGATTTTTATCCAACACTTCAATTTCAATGCCATGCTTTTGCAACATCTCGCCTTCATGCTTTCCCGCTTCAAAAGTTTTTTCATCTTTGAAAATCGTAATCATTCCAGTTCGTTGATAATGACATTCAAACTTTTCTTCTTGGATTAATTTCTGGAAGTTGATTGCACTCAATTGACCTAATCTTTGCATCGGCTGGATTCCGCGCTTCAAATTCGCTTCAGTACATGACCGTGCAAACTGAATCAGCCAACTGATATATTTCGCATCGGGACGGATTTTCATTCCAAACGCACTGGTCTGCGGATTCAACATCCACTTCAAAGCAGAGGTCACAACCCCAGGCGCCGCCAGAGGAATGATATGACTCGGCACAATTTGCCCCGCATTGCCAAATGCCGCACTGGCTTTCGGAATTTCTTTTGACTCAAGAATCGTAACTCCCCTACCCGATTTCAAAAGATAATAGGCGCAGTTCAATCCGATAGAACCACCGCCGATGATAAGTATGTCTGTTTTCATATTAAACAAAATTGATTTCTAAATAGTAAATTACCTAATTAGTTGCTAAAGGTCTTACGTCTGTACTAAAAGAATCTAGTATTTGTAGCAACCTATCTATTTTTTGATGTTTATGTTTATCTTGAAGTCTACAAACAGTTTTTGATTTTGATATATTATTTTCAAATACGGTAATACAAGCACCTAATAATTTTTCGCCAAAATCTTTCTGGCTTACTTTTGCTGGAAAAGATTCAACAATTTCAACATAGATTTTTTCTGTAATCTCTAATGCCACATTGTCATCCATCATAACTCTAAAGAAAAAATTTCCTACAACTCTTACAGCATCTTGGAGCAAAACACCATATTCCTCCGATAAAGTAAACGGAAAATTGAATTTTCGAATATTTTCAGGTTTAACAACTCCTCCATTGCTAAAAACAGCTTTTTCAATATCATCTGACGATAATGATAAAAACCTAAAGCGGTAGGAGGAGAGATAGCCAAAGTAATCTAAATATTCATCAAAAGTTATAAAACCTTTTTCATAACAAACTCTTGCCAAAGCCCAAGAAGAGAAATATTCTGGCACAGCTTTCTTTGTTTCGTATTGATTAAGTTTTAGATAAAGGAAATCTTCCGTCAAAATCGGCAAGTTTTCCTTTTGTGCCAAAATACAAGCATCACTTAATTCAGGTAGACATTTTCCCTCTGAAAGACAATCCTTTTTATTCGCAGAAGAAATGATACTTATATTTTCAGGACTCGACTCAAACAATTTTATACTAGCAATAAATTTGGAGCGTAATAAATCCCCTTTATCTCTTTCAACCGAAGAAAAAAATATCTGCCCTTTAGCATAACCCATGCGATCACCAGTTTGTCCTGGAATAAAATGAAACCTATCCGCAACATCAGCCAATAAATTTATTACAGATTGAGGAATCTTTAAGTTTTTAATATACGGATAAATCTTTTGTAACAAACCTATTTCGGACAAAAATATAGCCGAAGTCCCGTCAATATAGAAAGGTGTTTTCTCGTCAATGACCTTTCTAGCAATTTCTTTCTGCTTTTCTAAATCGCTCACAGCTCCATCGCTAAAATTTATAAAGCCCTTACCTTCTTGTTGTATTTTCCCTAAAGCATTCACAAGTCCCCCTTCATTAATAGCCAACATTGCCAATGGAACATTATTTTTACAATACAACTCAAATAGGGGTTCTGTTCTTGTGTGTATGTCTTCGAAAAATCTCAACAAATTCTGAGGGTCAATAGTATTATCTTTTTGAGGTATTTCAATAACTTGTACCCCTTCAAGATCACCTAATTTTGCTAACTCTTGGAAATTCTCAACAACTTTCCATAATATATATTTTTCAATAGGAAATATTAATTCTATTTGATTCGGTTGATTTTCCAAGCTGTATTTATTCTCAAAAACAATATCTTCACCCACTTTTTTGTTAATAAAAAGTGAATATTTGTTAGATGCTTTATCAATTAATAAAGCATCTAATTCGTGTTTCTCACCAATAAAATACCACTGGCTTTTGTCTTTCAACTTTACAAATGTGTCTTCTTGAACGCTTTCTAACGTATCTTTATTTAATCCACCAATCAGGTTTCCAATCCTTATAAAATGAAAGTGAAGTTTCGCGTATTCTTGGGAAGATAGTATTTTCTTTAATTTCACTCCTTCAATTACAGCCTTTAGTGCATTTTCTGGCTCATTATTACTAATATATACTTCTGCTTCAACGCCAACTTTAAATTCAAACGATGGATTTGTTAATTGATAAGTTTCAAGTATATTTTTAGATTTTTTAAAAGCTTCTCTATCAATCTTTCCTCTCTGATGACAAGCATATAACGTATTATTAAGTAATACTTCTTGATTGTGTGAAATAAAAAACTTTTCTACAGAATTTTCTTTAAGAAGTTGTTCGCCAATATCTATCGCATCTAGAAACTTATTTGAACTCAAATAAGCATTAAATAACTGTGATTTTAGATTAAATATTTCTTTTTTACCCCTCTCTTTTTCTAACAGTTTCTTTAAAATTACAATCTCAAAATCCCAAGCCTTTTTTTGCTGGGCTATATACAGCGTTGGCATACACTCAAAATAATTTAGTTTAGATAAATCGAGTTCCTGTAATGTTTTGAAAGCCTCATCATAATTTTTTTCATCAAAACTTAATAAAAGTTTCAATTTTTCTTTTTGAACCTGCCCATCATCTGGTAGACTTTCAATTATTTTCTTCCGTAAATCAGGTGATTCTTTTATCGTATTGGTAAAAGTTATTGCAAATGGAATATCTTGTTGTAAAAAAGCAATCACTTTTTCATCGTTTTGGTTTTCAATATCATTAATAAATTCCAAATATTTTTGAGCACCCATTTCTTGAAAAAAACTTTTTCCACTAGTACTTAAAATATTGTGCATGTTAAATTGGGCAATAAGTACTTTAGAAAAAGTATCGGAAATAATATTAGGTGATTTTTTTAGATATTCCAGTAATTTATCAAGTTCATTAATTGGTAAAAGGACATATTGTAAAATCCTTATCAAAGCATTTTCAATCTGCTTGTCAAAGTTACATACCATTAATAAATCAAAGTTTTCTTTAGATAAACTTTCAAAACTAGAAATGTTATCGTCCATCAAGTAAGATGTTAATTTATAGCTATTTAAAATTGCCCTGTTTCTTGGACCTATCTCTCCATTTTCTAGAAATTTATTTTCGACTTTTTCAGTCTCGGCTAGTAATTCTTGAGATAGTTGCAGTCTCTGTGGGCCATCTTGATTTCTAATAAGATTAAGTTCAGCAAGTGCTAACTTAATAACATAATTACTGAACCTATCAGGGTCTAAATATATAGCCTTTTCTATAAAACTAGTTGCCCTCTCGTAATCCCCTAATTCATCAAGTATTAATCCATATACACGGTAATAACTTGCTTTTAGATTTGCTTCATTAGGAAATGTTGTTTCATCTATGTCTTTCTGCTCAATCTTTTCCCCAAGATGATTTTGCCTTATTACTCGTTCTAACTTTAATAGCCAATAAGACGGATCGATTTTCTCGGCTTTTTCTAATAATTCCATATTTTTATTAAAATTTTTTTCATTCAAATATATTTCTGCTAAATGAAGAAGCGGGCGAGAATCTTTGAAATATCGTTTAGAGAGACTTTCGTATTTTTCTTTAACTTCATCTATTTTCTCAAGTTTTTGCAAACATCTACATTCTAAAATTTCATATTCAAGAATCAAATTCTCATCGCCTAATTCTAAAATTATCTCCCCCACATTTTCAAGCAATTTTTGAGCAAAAATTGCGTTTTCTCGGTCAAGTTCTGTTTTTACATTTTCCAAATAAGTATTGGCATTGGAAACAGCTTGGCGTTGATCAATATTGAAACCTAAGTCTAAAATGTCCGATTCTTTTAATTGAAAAAATAGATCTTCTAAATCATTTGCCAAAAAGAGTTTAAATTCAACATTTGGGTTATCTACTTTTAATCGAGCTTTTGCTTCTTCAAGCAATTGAACGGAACCGAGATATTTATCATTGAAAACAAAATTGTATTCTTTTATATTCGAAATTTTATCCCACACGTTTTTAAGTTTCTGAAAATCTTCTTCAAATTTCTCGGCTGCTTCTTTTTCATTTACTTTTGGCACCATTGGTGCATATACTTGGTAATATATTCCTAAAGATTCTCTATACCCATCATTTCCTCCATCTCCTTGATTACCATATGGTCTTATTTTCTGGAAATCGGAAAAAGCTTTTTCCATAATATCTTCGAAAAAGCTTTGAAATTCAGTTCCATCTTTTGAAAAAATCTTGTTTTGAAACTGCAGTGATAGATAATGTTTATCAAGTGATTTTTTCATACACCCTTTATTTTATTTCAATTGTACTCTTACTTCTAATCGACTCCACCGCCGCAAAAGAGGCTTTGGTGACTCCAATCAACTGTTCGTAAGGAAGCGGTGGTTCGTTGCCTTCTTTAATCGCCTTGGCAAAAGCGGACATTTCATTTCTCCAGCCTTTGTCTTGGGTCATTTTTTCTTCTTTCTTCTTTCCATCTTTCGTCACTGTCAATGAAACATAATCATCTAAAACCGCAACCATGCCTTCACAAAAAACTTCAAGCCGTTCTTTTAGCAAAGATTTATCTCCATTGGCAAGATAATCCACAACACCAATAGAGCCATCAGGGAAAGTGAAAGTCATAGAGACATTGTCATCACTATATTTGCCATTGTTTGGTAAAGCAACTGCATTTACAGAAATTGGAGAGGCACCAACAAGGTATGTTATCAAGTCAATGAAGTGACAAGCCTCACCGATGATTCGTCCACCACCAATGTTTGGGTCTTGAGTCCAGTAGTAAGAAGTGATGTAACCCGCATTAACACGATAATGTAAATATTTTGGTTCGCGGAGATTAGAGATTTGAGACTTGAGACTTTGGGCATGAGGTGAAAATCTGCGGTTGAAGCCAACAGTTAGTAATTCGTGATTCGTAATGCGTAATTGTTTTTCAACTTTGTTGAGTTGTTCAATGTTTAATGCTAAAGGTTTTTCAACAAAAACATTTTTCCCTGCTTTGAGTGCTTTGATAATTAAATCTGCGTGCGAGTCATGTCGTGTAAGAATCGCAACTGTGTTTATATTTTTATCATTGATAATTTCATCATCAGCAGATGTGGCATAATGAAAACCAAACTTCTTACCAGAATCTTGTGCATGAAATCCGCCAGCCGAAGCAATGCCAATTAATTCATAATCTTTATTATTTTTGATAATCGGTAGCAATGTGAAATTTGCATGTAAGCCTGCTCCCAACACACCTAATTTGACAATTGATGTTGGACGACGAGTAGCAGAAGCAAATGCAATTTTTGTTTCCGCTTTTTCACTGCTTGAATACTTTAGCAACACACCCAAAAACGGTTCTTTCTTTTTGCCTGTAATAACTTCGTATGCCTGCACACCTTTTTCAATTGGAAAACGATGTGAAATTAAAGGTTGCACGTTTAACTTTTCACTCGCCATCAAATCTACAACTGCTTGAAAATTTCGTCCTTCCGTCCAACGCACATAACCAAACGGATAATCATTTCCATCTTCTTCGTAATTCGAATCATAACGCCCAGGTCCATACGAACGCGAGTTGATAAATGAAATTTCTTTTTCGTAATAAATTTTTCTTGGGATGTTTAACCCAACCGCGCCTGTTGCCACCACACGACCTCTATCTTTTGATATGACTCCCGCTAATTGGATTGGGTCATTCGATGATGTATCTGCACAGATGATAACCGCATCGAATCCGCGGCTCAAACTGAGTGCTGTAGCGGAGGCTTCAGCTTCGGGTCGAGTAACCGCTTGAAGCCCAAGTGATGAAGCGAGTTTGACTCGTTCTGGGTCAAGGTCAATGCCGAGGACGTTGCACCCAGCCGCATCCGCAATTTGAATCGTCAATAATCCTAATAAACCTAAACCGATAACAGCAACATTTTCACCAATTTGAGTTTGCGCCAAACGAAATCCATGAAGCGCAATCGCACCAAGCGTGGTGAAGGCGGCGGATTCAAAATCCACATTTTTAGGAAGCGGTGTTAAAAGATTTTTTGGAACGAGATTATATTCAGCATGAGTTGCATACCCGCCACCCGCACATGCCACACGTTGACCAACTTTGAAGCCACCCATATTTTTCCCAAGCGCGACAATTGTGCCAGCGGATGAATAACCCAACGCCATCGGCTGGTCGAGGCGATTGAATGCGGCTTGTAAAGTTGGCGTAATGCCTTCGCGTTTGGCTTTATCCAAAACTTGTTTTACTAAATCAGGTCGAGAACGGGCTTTGCCAACCAAACTTTTTTCTGCAAACTCAACCACCATTCTTTCCGTTCCAGCAGAGACGAGACTGGCAGAAACTTTAACAAGCGCTTGCCCATCTCGCGGAGTTGGCACAGGCACATCCTCAATCGTAGTTTTTCCGTTTTTTATATTTTGAATAAGTTGTTTCATTTTTACCTATGGGAAAACTTGAATGCCTGATTTTTCTGCGGCTTCGTGAAGTTCTTTATCAAATGTAGCAAGGGTGATAGGAGAGTTTAATAAATCTTGCCATGTTAAAGCACAAGCAAGATGAATGGCATCGTAACCGCGAAGTGCATAAATGCTTGCTAGTGAATCCGCACGAATAATTAAAGCATCGTCAATATTGATATGTTGATAATGAGACCAATGTCCACGAAATTCATCTAATGATTCTAAAAAATCTTTTGCAAGCGAGCGATTTCCACGAGTGGCACGCGTTAATGTTGCTACTAATTCTGCACGAGTAACCAAAGCAGTACCAATGATATCCGCCTGATTCATCCAAGCAATTACCTCGTCTGTTCCCTCTTCATCAATATATCGTTTGACTAACGCGCTTGTGTCTATATAAAGAATCATTGACGCATTTCCACAACAAGGTCAGACATTAACTTGTTGGTCGTATTCATTACCTTTGGTTTTCGGATTGGTGGTTTTTTTCCATTCCACGCAATTAGACCTGCCGCTTGTAAGGCTTTAACACGCGCCATTAATTCCTCTTGGGTAGGCGTGAGTTGGGCAATCGGTTTACCATGTGAAGTGATAATAATGGTATGGCCTTTTTGCACTTTTTCTAAATATGAACTGAGATGTGCTTTCAAATCTCGAATGCCAATTTTGTATTGAGCCATGCTAACTCCTTTTGTGACTACATTTTATCATAAATGGTCACATTTTAAGGTATTTGAATTAATTGCAAGGGTAGCACAATAATCGCAAAATTTGGGGATGATATAATTTTGTCATTCTTCTTTAGGAGCAACCCCTTGGCTGATATTCGCATTCAAAAGTATGCACAAGTTTTAGTAGAACATTCGGCGCGCGTCAAACCCGGTGACCGAATTTTATTGGAAGGCACCACTGCCGCTGAACCCATTTTGCGTGAGTTATACATTCAAATTTTGGAAAAAGGTGGTCACCCACATTTGATGATGACATTGCCCGGCACCATGCCTTTTAGTCAAGATGAGTTGTATTTGACCTACGCCAACGATTCACAACTTGACTTTGTGCCTAGTTTTTACAAATTGGCTTATGACCAATTTGAAGGTCGGATTCGGATGCACTCCGCGACGAATACCAAAGGCACAACCAATATTGACCCTGCAAAAATTCAAAGACGAAGCAAAGCCACTTCTGTTATCACCGAGTCACAGTTTAGACGAGGCGCGGAAGGTGTTTTCAAGTGGGTCACAACTTTGTATCCAACGGAAGCGTATGCACAAGATGCAGGTATGAGTCTCAAAGAATATGAAGATTTTGTTTTCAATGCTGTCCATACTAACGAAGAAAATCCTGTGGCATTTTGGCAAAGTGTGAAAGATAAACAACAATCCGCTGTTGATTTTATGAAAGATAAAAGTCAAGTGATTTTGCGCGGACCCAATGTTGAATTGACCTTAAATGTTAAAGGTCGCACGTTTATGAATTCGTATGGTCTATTCAACATGCCCGATGGTGAAATCTATACTGGTCCTGTTGAAGATTCCGCGAATGGTTGGGTGAAATTTACATATCCTGCCAATTATGGTGGAACAAGTGTAGAAGGCGCTGAATTAACTTTTTCAAACGGACGTGTGAGTGTTGCCAAAGCAGAAAAGAATCAAGACTTTTTAGTGAAGACATTAGATAGTGATGCAGGTTCGCGCTTCATCGGTGAGTTTGCGATTGGAACCAATTTCGACATTCAACAATTCACTGGCAACATTTTATTTGATGAAAAAATCGGCGGTTCATTTCACATGGCACTTGGTGCTGGTTACCCTGAAACGGGTTCTAAAAACAAATCCGCTATTCACTGGGACATGATTTGTGATTTACGAACTGATTCTGAAATTTTAGTAGATGGGGAATTGTTTTATAAAGATGGTCAGTTTGTGTTTGATAAATAATTTTTTCGTAGAGGCACGATAGATATATCGTGCCTCTACATATTTATAATTTCCCTTGCCACTCTTTGCCCACTCTCCACAGCCCCTTCCATGTAGCCTTGAATGGGCGTGGCGTGTTCACCTGCAAAATACAAACGACCTGCTGGTGTAAATAAAGTTTGCCAATGTTCAGTCACTTGATTTGGGGCAAGTGCCATATAAGAACTTCTGGTAAACGGTTCATTAATCCATGCCATTGTGGCTGTGTTTTCAACCAAATCTGCTGAACCGGGGAATGCTTTTTCAATGATGGATATTGCCGTTTTGATTCTTTCTGTATCAGAAAGTTTCGATAATTCAGCCCCGGGCTTTCCGCCAGTGTAAGCGGTAATAATGCCATGTTCATGTTCAATGTGATTCGTTGCACCCCACGTCATCACAATCGGTTCATCAGTGTATAAACGTCCATTCCAGCCGATTTCTTTCCAAAACTTCTTGCGATATTCAATCAACACTTTGGTCACTGCGCCATAAGAAATTTCATCTACAAGTTTTTGATGTTTAGCAGGTAAAGATGAATTAAAGTCAATCATGCGAGCCACAGTTAAAGGAACTGCTAAAATCGCAACATCAGACCGAATTGTATGAAATGAATCGACTTGTTTATATTTAATAGTCACGCCTTCATCTTGAATCTTAATTGACTCAACGACGGCATTCAGGCGTACGTCAGGCAAGGCATTTGCAATTGCTTTCGGCAATAAATCATTCCCACCAATGATTCTATAATTGGGTTTCTCTTCTTCTGGGTTGCCGTAATACAACGCGGCGTTTCTAGCAAAATCTAAAAACGAAAAGTTTTCAGGCTCGCAAGTATATTCAGAACGAATATGGCATTTGAATAAATCTTTTACTATCGGATGAACATTTTGCTGATTTATCCAATCGGCAACATTTTTTGAATCTAATTCTTTTGCATTTGGCGCGGTTTGAGGGTTACTTGGGTCATTCACAAGCTTTGCTAGTTCCGCTAAAGATAACCACATTTTTTCATATTCATCTTCAAGGTTTACACCCCAAATTTTTTCATCACTCAACAAGCCTGCTTTATTTTGAAACAAACCCCAATCACCCGATTCAGCGTGCCAGCCACCCAAACTACCAAGTGATAAATTAAACTCCTTTGCAAGCGCAAGCATACGATGATGTTTATACTCAATAAACTCACCGCCGCCTTCTGCTACCAAACCATCTGAAAATTCACGCAACGAAAACACACGCCCGCCCACACGGCTTCGTGCTTCCAACACCGTCACAGCCCAACCCGCTTTATGCAATTCATACGCGGCGGCAAGTCCCGCCATTCCAGCACCAATGATTGTTATAGATTTATTTGTCATAGAAAGAGGATTTTATCATTATGTGGATTTTCAATTAAACTAAACATACACCTACCCAAACTTCCAGTACGCATCTATTCTTTTCGGCGATACACTCCAAACCCATTAGCAATACAATGTATGAAAAGGAGTAACTATGAGTAAAAATATTTTTTCAGAACTTTCAGATGCAATGGCAAATGCTGTTGAACAGGCTGGCAAATATACAGTGCTGGTTGATGCGCGTCGTCGTCAATCTGCTAGTGGAATTGCAATTGCAAAAGATTTAATTTTGACTGCTGACCATGTGGTTGAAAAAGAAGAAGATATCAACATCATGTTTGGTGATGGAAAAGAATCAAAAGCCCGCCTCATCGGTCGTGACGGGGGAACTGATTTGGCAGTGTTGAAATTAGACTCAGCCCAAGCCTCTTCTGTTGAAACTGCAAAGACTCCTGCGCGAGTCGGCGAGTTTGTTTTAGCAGTTGGGCGTGGAAACAAAAGCGGAATCGAATCTAGTTTTGGGACAATTAATGCCATTGGTGGCCCCGTTCGCACAGGGCGTGGTGGCATGTTAGAAAAATATATCAAAACAGATTTTGTTTCATATCCCGGCTTTTCTGGTGGACCATTAATCAACGGCGAAGGTCAAGTGTATGGAATCAATACTTCTGGTTTTGGCGGCGGTGGTGGAGCAATTACCATTCCAATGGAAATTGCTTTGAAAGTTGCCGATGCACTTGCAAAAGACGGCAAGATTAAACGTGGATATTTAGGTATTCGTAGCCAAACCGTAAACATCCCAGCAGATGCAAACAGAAAACAAGAGACTGGATTATTAATCGTTGGTATTGAAAAAGATAGCCCAGCCGAAAAAGGTGGTTTAATTCTCGGTGATATTTTAGTCGGCGTGAATGGTGTTGCGATTGAACACCATGATGAATTGTTTGCCCGCTTAAGTGGCGACGTGGTGGGTAAATCTATCCCAATGGATATTTTACGTGGCGGTAAATTGCAGACGATTAATGTTACAGTTGGAGAGAGATAATACTTAATTGTGTCATTCTGAGCCGCGCACTTGGTCTTTGCGGCGAAGAATCTCTACGATAACACTAGAGACCCTTCGCTATCGCTCAGGGTGACACAATAGATAGAGAAAATAATTTGATAAAAGTCACCATTGTTTCGCCGAATCATGCGTTGCGAGTTGGCTTGCGGGAAATGTTAAACAACCAAGCAAACATTGAAATTGTTGGTGAAGCAGTTCGTCTGGAAGATGTGAATGAAAGAGAGACTGAGGTTGCGATTCTTGCCTCAGTCTCTTCTGTGCGTTTTTCTGAAAAAAAGAATTTTGCCATTTTATTTTTAACAGACGATATTGAATCGATTCGTGGATTCATTAACTCAAATTTACATGCTTGGGGTGTGTTATCTGCCAATGCAACGGAAGAAGAATTGGTGGCGGGGATATTGTCAGTGAGTGAGGGGCTGTGGGTTGGAGCACCCAGTTTGATGCAAGGTCTGATGCGTTTGCCGAAGAGTGGAGAAGGCTTGGGAGAAGAATCGTTGTCAGAAAATTTAACAGCCCGCGAGAAAGAAGTCTTAGAAAAAATGGCGGAAGGGTTAGCGAATAAACAAATCGCTTTGGCACTTTCGATTAGCGAACATACGGTTAAGTTTCATCTTTCGTCTTTGTATGCGAAATTGGGTGTGGCGAGCCGAACCGAAGCGGTGAAACGGGGAATTGAGTTGGGTTTAATTTCACTGTAAGTGCAATGAAGTAGTACTTAAAGGCGGGTAAAATAATTTAGAGTTTATACGTCAAGGAAGACATGGCAGAATATCATTTTCAATGGGTTTTTGATTTGAAAGCCGCGCCTGAGGCGTTGTGGCATCTTGTTTCGGATACCAATCGTTTTAATCGTGATACGGGCTTGCCTCCTATGCAATTGCTTGGGATTCAAAATCGTGTGAAGCGTGTTAAATTCAAAATTCCTTTGATTCGGGTGGAGTGGGATGAAGAGCCATTTGAATGGACGTATCCTTATCGTTTCGGAATTTTGAGGCGGTATGTGGCGGGACCATTAATGGAAATGCGTGTGGATTGCCGACTTGAAAGGCTCGATAATGGTGGCACACGTTTAGATTATCAAACTTGGGCAATATCTCGTAATTTTATTGGTGATATTGGTATTCGGTTTGGGATTGGGCTTGTAGCAAAAAAACTCTTTGAAAGAGTTTTTCATTTGTACGACCGCATCGCTTCTCGTGGCGACCCTGCTTATGCGATTGCAACTGGCAGACATCTTTCTTCGTCAGGTCACACGCGCTTTAAGAATTTAAGCGAGCAATTGAAAAATGAAGGCGCAAATGAAAAAGTATTAGATAATCTTTATGATTATTTGCATCATGCTGACAATTTATCTGTTCAACGAATGCGCCCGTACGCGTTAGCAGATATTTGGAATTTACCTCGTAGAACGGTTTTAGAAACTTTCTTGCGTGCAACTCGCGCGGGCATGTTAGATATGTTTTGGGATTTGCTCTGCCCGGAATGTCGTGGCGTTGCAGAAGATTTTGGAAAACTCAGTGACTTAACTGGTCATGCTCATTGCAATACTTGTCAGATTGAATTTAATGCTAACTTTGACCAAAATGTAGAAGTGATATTTAGACCGAATCCATCAGTCCGTGCGGTGGATAATGAAATTGAATTTTGTGTGGGCAGTCCGCAACGCCAACCGCATATTATTTTTTCTATGGTTGTGCCGCCGCGTGAGCAACTTCCGTTTGGGACAATGTTGAACGAAGGTCGTTATCGTTTGAAAGCCTCGGGCTTGCAAGGTTTTCAATTGGTAAATGCCAACCCTAGTGGCACAGAAAAAAGAGATTTCACTGCCGATGCTTTAGGCTGGCATGATGATATGTTAGATGTGAGCCTCATGCCATACATCCGCTTGATTAATCAAACCGATTTAACGCAGACTTTTCAACTGGAACACCTCACATGGTCAGACCAAGCCGCCACTGCCGCCGATGTGACCACTTTGCAAATTTTCCGCGATTTGTTTTCAAGTGAAGTGCTTCGTCCCGGTGAAGAAATTTCTGTCGGCTCAACAACTTTGATGTTTACCGATTTAAGAAATTCAACACGGCTATACCGTGAAATTGGTGATGCGCCTGCTTTTGGTCGCGTGCGTGAACATTTTGATATTTTAGAAGAAGCCGTCGCCGCCGAAGGCGGAGCCATTATCAAAACAATGGGTGATGCGGTTATGGCGGCATTTCGTAAACCAGTTTCATCTATCAAAGCCATTTGGAAAGTACAAAAAGAATTAGAACGTCGTGGCGTGCCGCCCTTAACAATTAAAGTCGGCATTCATTATGGACCTTGTATCGTAGTCAACTTAAATGACCGTTTGGATTATTTTGGTTCCACAGTCAATATCGCCGCACGCTTGCCGAATTTTTCAAACGGTGGCGAAGCCATTTTCAGCGAAGCCATCCGTAACGACCCTGAAGTGTTGGAATATTTAGAAAAAAATGCCGCGCCGAACTCATTGACTCGTTTTCAATCTGAATTACGCGGCTTTGATAGCCCCATGGAATTATGGCGAATTAAAGTATAAAAAACGTCCCGCAATATTGCGGGATGTTTTTTATTTATGAAGGTTTATTTGGCTTTCGTGTGATGAATTTCCAAATCAGCCAAACGATTAATACAGGTGGTGCAAAAATTGGTACTAGCACTACAAAGAACCAAATCAAAATATCAATAATGTTTTGATAAGCACGCGTAACCGATTTCTTTGCATTGTCAAACGTTTCACCTGGCTTCCACGGTTCTGGCTCAGGTGTAGGCATCGGCGTTGGTGTAGGAATAACAACTTCTGGCAGTTGCGGTTCAATATTAACTGTAATTGTAGAAAATGCAGAACGGTCTTGCAAATAATTAATTCGTCCTTTTATTTCTTCAATTTGACGTTCAATTTCCGAAAGTTGTTGATTAATGCGCAAGGCTTCATCTACATTTGTAGCATCATCTAAAAACGATTTGATGCGTTCGCGTGTTGCTTCCAAGTTTGTCAATTGTGATTGCAAATCCACATACTGGTCAGTCACATCTTCACCTGAAGCGTTTTCATCTAATACTTGAACAGCCAAACCGCGCAAGCGATTCAAAACACGTTCAAATTGTTGCACAGGCACGCCTATCGTGATGGTTGCATATTTATAATTTTTACCATCCAAATGTGGCTGATTCCAAACCCGCGAACTGATGATATACCCACCCGTATCCCCAACAATTTGCGTCACACGGTCAATGGCTACATCTGAGTTTTCAACCAGCACACGCATATCCGCAGATTTGATGATGAGATGTGTGGTTAATGCGACGTTGCCATCAGTGCCAGTTTCATAGACAGAACCTTCTTGAATTTTCCCCGCTTCAGACTCACTTGAAGCTGGTTGCTCAACCGAGGCAGGGGCTTCCTGCATGGGCATTTCCGGCGCGGCGGCAAAGTCTTCCATATAAGGTGCCTCTGTGGCGGCAGGTGAACCACAAGCACTGATAATCACTGCCCCCAATACAACAAGCAATACGAATATATTGATATGTGATTTCATACCTTCTTCTCCTTTTGATTTAATTTTCGGCGTGGTAACAGGACGAACAAGTGAAGTGAATTGTTCCTTAAGTCATAGATTTCCTCCATTCAGAACAAGATTCAACTCTTTATAGATTCGGCGTATCTACAAAGAACATTGAGTAGATATATCTACGTTTTCATCATACAGAAAATAGGTTTGTATTTCAATAGGATTTTGGTAATTGATTTTCTTATTTGCTTAGCAAAGCCCGCGTTTGTTCTACATCTTTCCCAATTTGGTGAATCAACGCTTCGACAGATTCAAACTTGACCTCATCTCGAATGCGGGTGATAAACTCCAGTTTGAGATGTTGGTCATAAATATCACGGTCAAAATCGAGCAGATAGGCTTCCACGCTTTGGATTTTTCTTTCTGGCGTAAATGTGGGGTTGAATCCAACACTTGTTGCCGCCATAAATTTTTCGTTTCCTAAATATGCCCAACAAGCATAGATTCCGTTTGCAGGAGTCGCTTTACCTTGTGGATAATCAATATTGGCAGTGGGGAAGTTGATTTGCTTGCCGCGTCCTGCTCCGTGAATCACAATCCCGCCCAGTGGATATGGATAGCCAAGTAATTTATTGGCTTCGCTCACGTTTCCAATTGAAATGAGTTTACGAATTTCTGTGGAAGAAATCACGCCGCTTTCGTCACTCAAAGCGGGGATAATTTCGACGGTGTAATTTAATATTGCACCAATTTCGGTTAAGCGCGGTGCATTGCCTTCACGTCCTTTACCTAATGCGAAATCATAGCCAATGAGCAAATGATTGAGTCCTAAAGTCTGTTTCAGGCTAGACATATATTCAAGTGCAGGAACAGTTGACAAGTCACGTGTGAAGCGTTGCGTGATGACAGTATCCACTCCAAGTGAGAATAAAATCTCGGCGCGTTCATCAGGTGTGGTTAATAATCGAATCTCTTTGCCAGTTAACACACTGGCAGGATGCGGGTCAAACGTTAACAAAACGGCTGGAGAATTTTTTGCGTGTGCATCATTCACAAGTTTTGTGATGATTTGACGATGCCCACGATGCACGCCATCAAACACGCCGATGGTGAGATATGAATCTTGTAAATTTGCTTCTTCGAGTGAGTGATAATGTTTCATTATTAAAAAATTAAGTCATCAGTGATGATGACTTAATTTTATCCTATAAAGTATGATGTCATTGCGAGCCGAAGGCGAAGCAATCTTATGATTATGTTGGGGATTGCTTCGTCGCTATCGCTCCTCGCAATGACATGAAGTTAATCAGTAAAAAACACTTTCTTCGGTTGCCATTCTTTCGAACCATCGGCTTGCACAGTGAGTTCCATTAATGCAACCAATTCGCCTTGTGTGCTGATGCCGCGAACTTTTTCGTTGACAGTATCGGCTTCTTTGGCTTTGACGCGATGCCCGTGACGCACGCCTTCTACTTCATCAGGATTCAATTCAACAGAGGGCCAATCGGCAAGTGCTTCGGCGGCAGGGATTAAGAATTGATACCAATTGCCAGCGTTGAAGGCTTCTTGTAATTTTCGTAATGGGGTTGCATCACGCAAAGTGAATTTTCCACTCTTGGTGCGGCGCAAACCAACGAGATACGCACCACAGCCTAATTTTTTACCTAAGTCATTTGCGAGTGAACGCACATAAGTTCCTGAAGAACAATGCACATCAATCACAACTTCTGGTGGAGTCCATTCCAACACTTCAAGGTGATGAACTGTAATTTTTCTTGGTTCAAGTTCAACTTCTTCGCCTTTACGCGCCATCTCATAGGCTTTTCTTCCGCCAACTTTTACAGCAGAATGTGCAGGTGGCACTTGCTCAATTTCGCCCACAAATGTTTTGAGGGCTTCTTCAAATTCTGCTTCAGTTACATTGATAGGGTCTTTGGTGGGTGTGAATTTTCCTTCGGCATCAAATGTATCGGTTGTGCCACCCAAACGAATAATGGCTTGATAGCGTTTATCAGATGCAGAAACATATTCACTTAAGCGAACTGCGGGACCTACTAAGATGACTAGCACGCCAGAAGCACGCGGGTCTAATGTGCCTGTGTGACCTGCACGCCGCAAGCCAGTGCCATTTCGAATCGCTTGTACTACATCGTGTGAAGTCATGCCAACGGGTTTATCCACCACGAGTGCGCCAGAAATGGCATTCTTTATATCTTGACTGTTCATAGGGTATTCCTCCTGTACTTAGAGATTAATTATGACACATTTATCTGAAATTGCAACATTATTAATAGTACTATTATGTTAATGAAACTTACAGATTTAACAATTCTTTAGTTTTCTTTAATACTTCTTTTTGAATGTCTATTAAATTTCCTTCAATATCTGCTCCTGCGGCGGCGGCATGACCACCACCATTAAAGTGTTTTGCAACAGGCGAAACATCTACATTTGAATCTAATGCACGCCAAGAAATTTTTACATGATTGTTAGCTTGTTCTACAAACACCATGCCCACTTTGTGATTATCAATTGCTGAAATCATATTGATTAAGTCCGCGTCATCATTCCCGCCATAGCCTGCTGTTTTTCTATCGGCTAACGTCAATGTTCCCCACACAATTCCATCTTTTGTTTCCAAACTAGATAAACCCGCTCCCCAATATTTTGCGGCTGGATATGTTTTTCTGACCAACGACTGCATATAAATCTCTGGCAGATTTACACCCGCTTCCATCAACGTGGCGGCTTGTCTCAGCGCCTCAGGCGTTGTATTTGACGTGCGAAATCCCAACGTGTCTGTGATGATTCCAGTCAATAATGCCGCCGCAACAGGTTTTGTGATTTTGAATCCCCAAATTGGAATATAGTTTGTGAGGATTGCTGCTGTAGCAACTTCATCGGCTTCGATTAAATTTATCTTTCCAAATTTTTCATTGGTTTTATGGTGGTCAATATTAATATCTACTTGACCAAAGTTTTCAAAGATTTTCCCCGTTCTCTTAAAGTCTGCACAATCTACGGTGATAAATGTATCATGCCCGCCACTGGCTTCTTTTTTGATAAGTTTGCTTCCTTCTAAAAACTTGAACGCCGAAGGAACGCCATCTGCTAAAACCATTTCTACCGATTTGCCTGCTTCTTGTAACGCAAGCCCTAATCCCAAAACAGAACCAATCGCATCACCGTCTGGGCGAACATGCGCGGCAACGAGGATTTTATTTGCACTTGCTAATCTATCCTTTATTTCCCCTATGATTTTATTATCCACTAATATTCTCCATAACTTATGTCATTGCGAGGAGTGACGAAGTCACGACGAAGCAATCTCCTGTTTGATTTGAGGATTGCTTCGGGTGAAAAGCACCGCCCTCGCAATGACATTATTTTTTTCTTAACTCTGCTAATACTTTCTCAATATGGTCTGCGTTTTCTGGCGTGGGGTCCCAATGAAATTTTAATTTCGGGAACGCGCGCAATTCTACTTTAGAAGATAAGATTCTGCGTAAGAAACCTGAAGCAGATTCAAGCCCAGCCAGAACTTCTTCAGAGCGCGAAGCACCTTCAATCGCTGAAACATATACATTTGCAAAAGCGAGTTCTCTATCCACTTTTACATCTGTAATAAAAATTTGTTTCAAGCGTGGGTCATTAACCTCATGGATGAGCAGTTCTGACATCACTTGTTGGATGCGGTCTTCAATTCTTTTGATTCTAATTCCAGATGGCATATCTCACCGATTACTGAACACTGATTACTTTTCTTACTCAACAGTATAGCACTGCAAAATGTCGCCGGGCAAAATGTCGTTGAAATTTTTGAAACCAACGCCGCATTCAAATCCCTGACGAACTTCTTTCACATCTTCTTTTTCACGGCGTAAGGAAGATAAATCACCTTCAAAGACAATATCAGCACCACGATATACGCGCACTTTCGCGCCACGCTTCAATTCTCCTTCGATGACTTTGCAACCAGCAACCTTACCAAATTTTGAAGCAGAAAATACTTGCAACACTTGTGCACGTCCAAGATTTGTTTCAACCAAATCTGGTGCAAGCATACCTTTCAACGCTTTTTCAATATCTTCGGTCATGCGATAGATAATTTCATACAAACGAATATCTACGCCTTCTTTTTCAGCCATGCGCCGTGCATCAATATCAGCTTGCACATTGAAACCGATAATAATTGCTTTCGATGCAGAAGCCAGCATGACATCATTATTTCCGATGTTGCCTGTTTCAGCATGTAAAACCTTCACGCCAATTTCGCCTTGACCTAATTTATTTAATTCAGTGATGATTGGATCAAGCGAACCTTGCACATCGGCTTTGACGATTAAGTTCAAATCTTTCGCTTCACCTGATTGCACGTTGGCAAACAAATCTTCGAGCGATACTTTTTTCTTCGATTGAGCCGCGACCTTTGCCGCTTCAACTCTCTCGGCGACGATTGCTCTTGCTTCTTTATCCGAATCAACCACTTGGAACAAGTCACCAGCGGATGGTACATCACTCATGCCCATCACTGCTACAGGGGTAGATGGACCCGCTTTCTTCACAGGTTTGCCTTTATGGTCGGTGATAGCACGAAGTTTGCCGTAAGCAGTACCAGCTACCACCACGTCACCTGAAGCGAGTGTTCCGTTTTGAACTAACAAAGTCGCAATCACACCTTTTGATTTATCTAACTCTGCTTCAATCACTGTGCCGACAACTTTTCCATTTGGATTGGCTTTAATTTCATTGCTGTCTGCCACTAACAAAACACCTTCGAGCAAATCATCAATGCCTTTCTTTTGTTTGGCAGAGACAGGCACGACCATTGTATTCCCGCCCCAATCATCTGGCACAAGTTCTAATTCTGCAAGTTGTTGTTTCACACGTTCGGGGTTTGCATTTGGTTTATCTACTTTATTCAACGCCACTACAATCGGAACACGGGCCGCTTTGGCATGTGCAATGGCTTCGCGGGTTTGTGGCATCACGCCATCATCTGCCGCAACGACCAAGATAACAATATCAGCCCCTTGTGCGCCACGCGCGCGCATTTGCGTAAACGCCGCGTGACCTGGAGTATCCAAGAACGTAATCAAACGCCCTTTCATTTCCACTTGATATGCGCCGATGTGTTGCGTGATTCCGCCCGCTTCACCAGCCGCCACGTCAGTAGAACGAATCGCATCTAATAAACTAGTTTTGCCATGGTCAACATGACCTAAAATCGTCACCACTGGCGGACGTTGTTTTAATTGAGATTTATCTTCATCTGCAATTAACTGTCGCCATAATGGCACTTCACCCACTTCTTCTTTTACTTCTTCTTCCACAATTTCTGCAACTGCTTCAAAGCCATATTCAGCAACTACAATCGCGGCGGTATCAAAATCCACCGTCTGATTAATAGTTGCCATTACACCATTGGTCATTAATTTTTTAATTAAATCAATTGGGCTTTTTTCAATCATTTGTGCCAAGTCGCGAACGACAATGCTGGCAGGTAATTCAAGTTTATTTCCATTGCTACTCATAAGCCGACTCCTTTCAAAATCTACTCTCACAATAAAATCGGTCAGCCTATGAGGTTCAAACTTCACATGGCTTAACCGCTCGGCTCTGCTTGTTCAGCGGGCAGAGATTTCATAAATTCTTCCAAACGAACACGGTCATCATCACTTAATTCCGTTTTTAATGCGTTTGCTAATGCGCCTTTTATTCCGCGAGACCAGCACGAATATTTATCATGCAGGTACGCGCCTCGTCCGGCTATTTTGCCTGTCGGGTCTACGAACACACCATCTGCCTTGCGGACGATGCGAATCATCTGCCTCTTTGGCAACGTTTCGCGGCAACCAACACAAGTGCGTTGCGGAATATGTTTCACGCGTCCTACAGGTTTCTTTTTCACGTCCGTATTAATATCGTCCCGCAGGTTTCCTTGCAAAATTTGGCTCATGCACCAAACCTGCGGGACGTTTTTTATCTACCAATCCTCGCCGCTGTCATCATCACCGCGTTTGTGCTTCTTACGGCTGACAACTTCGCCAAGGCTTTCATCAAACTCCAAAACGACGCCTTTCTTCTTGCCTTTCTTGCCTTTCTTCTTATCTGCTTCTTCTTCAGTTTCTCCAGCAGATTGGAACATCTCTGGCTTCATTTGGAAGAGGTCATCTAACGAAACACCATCTTTCGCGTGTTCGGTATCTTCTTCCTCTTCTTCGACGACTTTCTTCGCTTCTTTCTTCCTTTCGGCTTGTTTCTCAGGAAGTGGAACTTCTTCTATCTTGACAGTTTCTTCAACGACTTCTGCAACAGGCTCTTCCACTTTCACAGGCTCAGGGAATTGGATAGCCGCCAAAGTTTCTTCAATATTTTGGATTGCCTTTGCGCCAATCCCAGCCAAACCGAGAATCTTGTTCGGGTTGGCTTTCAAATCAAACATCACCTGACCGACATTTTCATACCCTGCTTCGGTGAGAATGTTGATGATGTGTTCTTTAATACCAGATTCGGTAACAGGCATTTCAAACGCCGCCGGGGAAATATCAGCCTTAATTGCCGCAGTTTGCTCATCGGCTTCACGCACAGCATCTTCTTTCACTTGTACTAAGCGGCGTTCTACTCTATCCACAAATTGACCAAGCAATGTATATTCTTCTGGCATAATGGCGCGTTCTTCAGCCTTCTTTGCCAAAATTTCTTCCACTTGCGGAATCATTTCTACGGCTGGGGGAAGCATCGCTTGAAGTTCAGAATCAGTTTTCAGCTTGTTAAGTGAATCGGTCGCCGCTTCACTCAAAGATTTAATGTCAATTCTCCAGCCAGTCAACTTTGCGGCGAGGCGGGCATTTTGTCCATCACGCCCAATGGCTAAACTCAATTGGTCTTCACCGACAACCACTGTTGCTGTGCGGGCTTCATCACTATCAGCCAAATACACACCACTAACGCGCGCTGGTGAAATGGCTTTGGAAATATAAACAACAGGGTCAGCATCCCATTGAATGACATCGATTTTTTCATCATGCAATTCTTTGACAATTGCTTGAATACGAACGCCTTTCATACCCACACACGCGCCGACAGGGTCAATGCCCGGTTGAGTAGCAGAGACTGCCACTTTGGCACGCGCACCGGGTTCACGAGAAATGGCGCGAATTTCAACAATGCCATGATAAATTTCTGGCACTTCATTTTCCATCAAGCGACGTAAAAAGTTACGATGTGCGCGTGACAAAATAATTTGCGGACCGCGCGTTCCGTCTTTCACTTCCATTACGACTGCACGAACACGGTCATGCAATTTCAAGCGTTCGCCTGGAATGCGTTGATTATTCGGCATTAAACCTTCGGCTTTCATATCCAAACCGATGGTGATACCTTGTGCATTAATCGCTTGCACCAAACCAGACACAATTTCGCCCTCTTGGCGTTGGAAATATTCCATTTGATTGGAACGTTCTGCTTCGCGGATTCTTTGTTGAATGACTTGACGCGCTGTTTGAGCCGCCACGCGACCAAAATCTTTGGGCGTGCTTTCAACCACGAGCATATCGCCGGGTTGCACATCTTCTTTTACTTTGCGGGCTTCATCTAATAAAACTTCAGTGCGTTCATCTATCACACTGTCTTCCACAACTTCTTTTTCGGCATATACAGTCACCATGCCGGTATCTGGGTCTAATTTGGCTTCCACGTGCTGTGCCGTGGATGCACCCACAGCACGCCGATACGCCGAAACCATCGCCGACTCAATGGCTGTGACAACCACATCTTTTGATAATTGTTTTTCTTCTATGACTTCATTAAAAGCCAGTGCAAAATCATTTTTTGCCATTTTCTTGCTTATGCTCCTATATTTATAAAGCGAAAAAGTGGGGGCTACCCACTTCTGGTTTGCTTGCCGTTATTGGGTTGTCCCGAACAAGCAAGATTTTAGCATAAAGAGAATTAAGTGGCAAGACCTAAAAAAAATTGCCACAGAGAACACAGAGGTCACTGAGAAAACCTCTTAAAAATCTCTGAGTTCTCTGTGACCTCTGTGGCTAAATCTTTGGCTTATAATTTTATGTATGACTCAAACTGAAATACCCAAAGCCGCATTGCGTGGCGAACCTTCGTATGTGTGGCGTGATGGTCAGCAACGCCGCTTCGATATGATTCTCAAATTTGCAGGTGAGCGCATTCAAAAAAACATTTTAGAAAACGGATGTGGCGTTGGCATGTACGTCCAAAAAATGGTGGAGGCGGGTGGGAATGTCACAGGGTTAGAATTTGATTTTGAGCGTGCGAAAGATGCGCGAAATGTATCAGATAAAATCATCAACGCCGCTGGGGAATTTCTTCCGCTTCCTTCTTTGACCTTCGACCTGATTCTGAGTCACGAAGTTATCGAACACGTCAGCAGTGACCGCTCCGCGATTGCCGAAATGATTCGAGTTCTAAAAGTTGGTGGGCGTGCTGTAATTTTTTGCCCCAATCGTTGGTATCCATTTGAAACACACGGCATTTTTTGGAAAGGCAAATATTATTTTGGCAATAAATTGTTTGTCAATTATCTTCCGCGCTTTTTACGCGATAAACTTGCCCCACATGTCAATGTTTACACTAAAAAAGATATGATGAAATTATTTGAAGGCTTACCTGTAAAATTTATTGAACAAACGATTATCTTCGGTGCATACGATAACATCATCGCCCGTTTTGGTTCTTTCGGAAAAATATTACGAAGCTTTTTACAATTCTTAGAAAAAACGCCACTGAAAATATTTGGCTTGTCACATTTTTTGGTAGTGGAGAAGATATAAAAAATCGGAAGTCTTTAAGACTTCCGATTTTTGTTTATTCATCTTCATCACTTGCTGACCCCGGCTGTTCTACTCTCACAATTTCGCCGTGATAATTAATCACAATCTTGAATCCCATCATACCCAAATAGGCACGCATATCTTCGGGGAGACCTGTTTTTAGAATCAAGTCAAATTGCTGTTCAATATTTTTCAATTGATTTTGAATCATGGCTTGCGAAAACGGGTCATCTTGACCTAACATCTTGGCAGTTTCTTTTGAAAGAAGGTCTTCACTGCCTTTCATCATTTCTGCAAATTGACTTAAGACAGCGCGGTCAATTTGTTCGGCTGGGATATGTCGCTTAAAGCCATCATCATCAACGACATAAGCAAGTTCACTGCCAATAAATGCAGATTCAGCAAGTTTGCCATTTTCATCAAATACAAGACCAGCGAAGAGAGGTGTGTTTGCCATGAGAAATATTCGTCATTGCGAGGGCGTTCTTGTTATTTGCCGAAGCAATCTCCAACTTAATCATAAGATTGCTTCGCTATCGCTCGCAATGACGGAAAATAAATTAACTCTGTCTTCCCTCAATCGCCGCGAGCAAAATGCCAGCCGCAATGCCAAGCCGACGGTCTAATTGACGAGAGACATCCATACTGAAATCTAAATTTAATTGATAGGAAAATGGATTGAAATTTTGTTTCAAATCAGCGACGCGATTTTCACCAAACGTAATGTCATAATTTTGTGGCACAAGATTTGTGAGAATGCGACGAACTAAAGCAAGCCCCATGCTATCTTCAAATAATTTTCCAATGACATTATCGTTGACATCTAAAACTTCCCATTCGTCACGGAATAATGAGGCGAGCCCTCTACGGCGTAATGCTCCAACTTTTTGATTTGTAGCACTATCCACCACATCAAACGCGGCGGAGAAATCAATAATTTGGCGGGCTTTAATTGCTAACACTTCTTGTGTTTTTGCTTCATCAGCATACACGCGGATATCTTCTTTCCAGCGGAACATTTTCTGCTCGCTGAACATGACCAACCCTCCGCTGGGGTCATAGAAGCGGAATTTACCAGTCAATGCAAAGACTTGGCGTTTGAGTAAGTATTGCGAATGTTGAAAAATTGGATTCATTTCTTTTCCTTTTTATCATGTTTAATTTTATGAAAGCATATCACTTGATTGATTTTATTTCCCCGCCTCAAAAGTACTATATTTATGATTTTTTTAAGTATCTTTTTGCCGCATTGAGAAAATCTTTTGCATCATTAATCATATCTGCAACAAGTTGATTGGAAATATCAGTATCTACATCATAATCTCCAGAAATTCGAGCATCAAAACCTGCCCGTAAAATTCTATGATATTTAGGGTCTAGTTCTTTTGTTTTCGCAAATTCTTTACCATAAGCTCCAATCACCTGTCCATGTGTTTTGAACTCTAAACCTTTTTCATACAATAATGCTTCAGCAATATAAAACATTGCATAATACGCACGTCCAGCCGCCATTTCAGGTTTGTTCATATCTAAAATACCTTCTGCAACTTCTATGGCATCTAACGCTTTTTTTAGCAATTTTTGGGAGTGTTCTTTCAAGCAGGTAATCCTTCTTTACGAATATTGTGAAGTACAGGCTTATCTGCTTCTTTCCATTGAATTTCTTTGATAAGAATACAACTAACAGTTACATCATATTTTAGAGAAATATCGCTCATGTAATCACTAGCACGATGGTATTCTTTCCAATAGTCTTTATAGTCTTTTAACAAAATCATTACATCAACATCTGAGCCTTTGCGATAATCCCCGCGCGCATAAGAACCATAAAGATAAACGGCTTTTAATTGGCTACCATATATTTTGGTAAGCCCATCTTTTAGTTCTTTCATCAACTTTCTAATTTTTGCAGGTACTTTTTTGCTCATAGGAATATTTTACCCTAATGCTTATTCAACAATCACCCGCGTGCCTTGACCGGGCAATTGCAAATAATCAACGCCTACAGGGACAACAGGGCTTGTCCAGCGATAGACCCATTTAGAAACACTGGACGGCAAATTCACACATCCATTACTGCGCGGGCGACCATAATCATTGTGCCAGTATGTGCCATGAAAAGCATGACCCGACCCTGTGAAAAATGAACACCATGGCACGCCGGGCAAACTATAGATATTGGCAACGGCATCGCCAAAATTGGTCATGTGAATGGATGGACCTTTATGATAAGTAAACCATTCTCCTTTTGGTGTATCTGTTCCGCGGTCTCCGCTTGAACAGCGGACAGATAAAACCATGTTTTGCCCTTCAAAAGCAGTGACCATTTGTGTGGCAAGGTCAACATGCAATAATTTATCTTCATTTGGAACTTCGGGAGAAAGTTGCGTTAACTCATCATCAGGAATAATGCGCATGTTGTAAGCGGGGGCATAAAATGTTTCTTTTAATATTTTGTCATAAAATTCATACCAAACGGTTTTTTCTTCGCGTGTGACAATGACTTTATTTATCCAATGCGTGGTTTCGTAATAAATGCGATGGGCGTTTTTGGCAAATGTATATGGAGCGCGATAGGTGAGGCTATATGGCACGCTCACTTCTGCTAACTTTCCCTCCACAGGAATTTCATACACAGGTTTTTGATATTTTGTTTCTACGGGCAAAATGACACCAGAGGGAACAAAGCCTCTGTCTATTTGATACCAAGTGGTATTAAATTTATTATCAAATTGGTCACCTTGCGAGTCGCTGATTAAATCAATGACTTCATCTTTACGAAGCAAATCAACTTTGTTGGCAGTTAAAAACGGAGCGTCATATACTTGCACGCCACTAAATAAGGATAAGCCTTGTGATGCAGGCGGGGCGGCTGAGGCGAAGTCTAAGCCTAGTTCGGAGAGAACAAGCCCGAGCACGCCAGAGGCGGTTAACTTCAAAAAGTCTCGACGAGAGAGTTGTGAGATAGTCATACATCAATTGTAAATAAAATTTTTGAGAGGGAGTTAAGAAAATTATTTTTTAATTTCCACTTTTGTTCCCAAACCATTAATTGCCATTTCTTTGTTGTGCGGAACTTGTGGCGTTGTCCATAGAAATAACCATTTGGCATTGTTGTTATGCAAATTGATACAACCACGCGAGCGAGGTCTGCCGAAATCGTTATGCCAAAATGTGCCATGAAATGCCACGCCACTTTGATTAATATATTGCACCCATGGCACGCCGGGCAAATCATATCCATTGGATACAAGGTCGCCAGATGCCATGTGACGCGATGGGCGTTTGAACCACGTTGTAAAATTTCCTTGCGGTGTGGTATATGTGCCACTTCGTAACACGCCACCCGTTGCAACAGGCACACTGAAAACAATTTGATTATTTTCATAAGCGATGACGATTTGACTTTCTAAACGCACGACAATTTTTTTCTCACGGTTCGAGACTTCGGGAGAGATGGGTGCTAATTCTTCGGCAGTGAATATGCGTAGATGTTCTGCGCGTGCATAATACAATTTATCCCATTTATCATCATAAATTTGATACCAAACTTGCCCATCTTTATCACTGACGATGACAGACTTAATCCAATGTGTAGTTTCATAATACATGCGATAGATAACATTTGTTTCAGCATCAGGTGATTCATACACATCGGTATATGGCACGCTGACTTCGCTTAATAAACCTTCTTGCGGAATATTTATTTCAGGCGTGTTTAGAATGGTTTTGACTGGTTGAATATTGCCAGAATAAGCATATCCTTCTAAATCAATTTGATACCACACGCGGTTATGTGCAGAGGTATCGTCACTGACGGCAGTGTTGGTGATATTAACCAATGAATCGCGTGTATAAATTTTTAAGCGATTGGCTTGAAACGTTGGCTGGTCGTATACCCAAATGGTGCGTGTGGTCACACGCCCTTGTTGTGTAGGGAATGAATCATCAAAATCAAAATTGAGCGGAGGGGCAAGCAAACTCGCCATGCCCAATCCACTCAATTTCATAAAGTCTCTGCGTGATAGTTTTTGCTTCATTGTTTGTTCCCTCTCCCAAAAGGGAGAGGGCTAGGGTGAGGGTTTAATCATGCACATTTACAACAGTACCAACCGAAGCAAAGTTATACGCCCATTCCGCATCGGGAATACTCAAATTCACACAACCATGACTCATCGGCACACCAAAATTATTATGCCAATATGTGCCATGAATGCCATAGTCACCAGAAAAATACATAATGTATGGAACATCAGGTAAATAATATCCAGGTCCCGACATTGGTGCAGAGCGTAACTTAATCCAAACTTTGAATCTACCTTTAATAGTCGGTGTTTGCCACGTGCCAGTTGAAACCACAAACGTTCTTACTAAAGTATCACCTTCATAGGCATACATACGTTGGTCCGAAAGGTCAACATCAAACCAGCGCACGCCATTGCCCGGCGAAGCAGGCGGAGCATACGCAACAGCAGTCGGCGCGACATAAATCGGTGTAGGCGTATCTGGCACAATTTCGGCATACGCTACACCTTCACTAGGCGGTTCGGTTGGCAGAATAACAATTTCTTGAGTCGCAGTTGGAATTTCAATCGTAGCGGTTGGGGGAACAAAAACTTGTTCTTGAACAAATTGAGTCGGTGTACTTGTTGGAACAATCACTTGGGCAACAGGTTCTGAAAATGGCGGTGTGTACGTTGGTTTGGCAAGTTCAAATTGAGCAAAAGATTGATGTGGCGGATTCGCCGAAGCAGGTGTCCTGTTAAGAATCGAAGCGAAAACTGGAGATGTCACTGCTGACCAAGCCGCGAATACAAAGACCACACATCCAACGGCGATTAACAGAATCGGCAAAATCAAATTTCGTTTCTTCTTTCCGCCTCTTTTTTGACCTTCAACCTGATTCTGATTCCTCAACTGATTCCCACCCTGCGAGTTTGAAAATTGATTGTTCATGGTTACGCCTTTCAATTCCTTAACCCATTATAAACACAAAGATTCTTTTTTACCACTGAATTTCAACAGGTGTGCCGATTTCTGCCCAATCATACAAAAGTTGTGACTCATACGCACCTAACACCACGCATCCATAAGAAATGGGAACGCCCAAATAGCCAGCCCATAACTGCGCGCCACTTGGCAAAATGGGCAGTGCATGGATTCCGTTTTGCAAACTGCCAGCCCAATAAATGCCGAGCCAGTTTGGCATCCAAATATTCCATGTGGCACCATAGGCATTCGGAATTTTGTTCAACACACTAAAATTGCCGACGCGCGTAGCGTTATTCATTCCAGTAGAGGCGACGAAACTAAATACTAAAATATCACCTTCATAGACGTACATGTGCTGTTGAGAAATATCTACCAAAATATATTTTCCGCCTGTGTAAACGGCTGGTGATTCGGCTTGATTATTTTGCACAACGGGTGCAACATATTCACTTGTAGGCGTATCTACAATAATTTCGGCTTGTGCTATTGGTTCGGGTGTAATCGTGGGGGTATTTGTTGGTGTAAATGTAACAGTAGGTGATGGCGTGTATGTTGGTTTTGAAATTTCGGCAATTGCAAATGAAATCGATTCGGTAGGTTGATTTATTGGCGCGTTGGTAAGATTCGCACAACTTGAAATAACAAATGCAATCAATAAAAATTTAAGTAAGAATCTTTTTGTTAACATCTTTATTATTTTTATTGCGAGCCGATGGTCGAGTAGTTGCAAAGCAACGTATCGAGACCACAGGCTCGCAATGACATAAACTTACGGCACAGCAGTTGGGAACACACTTTCATTATTGATAAAGCACAAAATTCCTTGCGTCACACCTTCGGCGACTAAATCCGTTTGTTCAGTTAATATCTCTCTATCTAAATTCAAAAAACCAGTTTCGATGATGGCTGTAATCGTGTTGGGGTCAATTTCAGAAAAAGCGTGATATTCGGTCATATCTGGCGTAATGCTGTTGGCGTGAAAGAATAAGCCTGTCATTTTTTGGTAGCGGTCAGTCAAACAAGCCGTCAAGCGTTGGGCGCGATTCAGGTCGCGTGTTTCAAGCGAAGCCGCTACTTTGAATCCTGTCGCCGCATCGTTGATGTATTCACATGAATCATTATGAATCGAAACCAATGCAACTGCGCGATAACCATTCAAACGAGTATCAAATTCATTTAACAAATCAACTTGAAACCCTCTACTAACTAAACTTTCTCTGACCAACGATGCAATTTCAAAATTGACATCGGCTTCGGTTAAGGTCACTTTGCCGTTTGCATCGGTGCAGACGGCTCCTGCATCATTGCCCATGTGCCCAGCCACAATGCCGATGCGAAGTTGCGGTTGAGATGTAAGACCAGGTTCAAATCCAGTTTGAGGCGTGAGCAACGTCCGCAATTGTTCTTGCAAGTTGCTAGTGAATAAACTATTGGGAGTCCATGCTGTGAATAATGTCGCAATAAAAATTGCAATGCCAACTGTGTATATGAAAATATTATTGCTGTTACGAGGTTTGCGTGTTCTTTTTTCGTTTGTTGATTCCATTTTTATATCTTATCAGATGTATGGGTGCGTCGCGCTTAATAATTAATAAGAATCTTAACCCATTTGGCGCGACGCACTTAATAATTTTTCTATCGGCTTCAAATTTGATATTGGCACAAATAAATTTTTCACGCGCGTTTGTTCATATTGAAATGTTTTTGAATTTGGCAATAACGTTTTTGCTTGCGCGCTAAATTCTTCATACGAAAGAAAGCCACATAAAAAAATATCCATGCCGTACACCCAAATATTGCTCCATTCAAACGGCGAGACGATATGCGATTCTTTTATCGCTTCACATTTGATTCCAACACGCGCATCTGTTACGCGGCGGATATGCAAAGATGAAATGGAATAAAACGATTCATCTATGATGACTTTTGTCTTCGGTGCGAGACTTAACATCTTGCGCTTCAGTCGTCGACCTTCATCCTGTCCATTGACCTCGACCATTAACTCCTCTTCAGACTCTGATTTCAAGGTCAAAGTTCCCAGCGGATTCCAATTGGCAGGTTTGCGCCATGTTTCAGGCATGACGTGTACCAAATAATGTTTTTGATTTTTTGCAAGCACTTTTTGCAAATCTGCTTGTGAAGCGGCAATTAATCCCGTTGCAAACGCAAACACGTATAAATCATTAAATGAATGCCCGTCACTGGCGTGATGGTCAGAGGGAACGAGTGCTGGCGCATTTAATAAAATTTCAGGCTGATGTTTAAGTTCTGAAATTTGATTACGGTTCGAAATAAAAAATGATTTCAATTGGCATCTATATTTATCTAAAAAGACATCATATCTTTCGGAATCAGTAAACGGGCGTGAGGCTTTAACTTCAAATTCAATATTTTGAGTTGCCAGATAACGCCGAAAAGCAAGTTCCACAGCCACATTTGCAACCGTTCTTCTTAAGCGGTTATGTAATGATGTGCCTGCTCTTTCATAAATATAGGACAATGAACGCAAGGCATACGCAATTCCACCTTCGGTGAGGTCGGGGGTAAAAGGCAGGTGGAGGAGATTGTTTGTTGAGAGCATATTTATCAGTGTTCAGTCATCAGTATTCGGTGTAATCGTAATTCGTAATGCGTAATTCGTAAATCATCAACTCATTGCTCTTTAGCTCGTTACTCTTTAACTTTTTACTCATTCACTTTTCTCACAATCAAATCCGAAAATGTGACCACGACTGGCGTATTCCCAACTGAACGAGCAAACACGCCAATTGTTCCATTCGGAAAACTTGGGTCAATGATGCTGAATTGAAAACGGTCATTGAGAAATAAGCGCATTTCTTTACCTACCGCCCAAACCCCCATGCGGACGTTGCCCGGCGCGCCGGGCGGAACATCACCGCTTTGTAGTGGTTGTTGCAGAATCAATCTTGCTCCGTTGGTGATTCGTTCTGCGCGGACTGTGCCATTACATGCCAACACAAAACGATAATATGTAGAAGCGCTAGCACGGATTAATAATCCGTAATTATCTTCGCCTTTGCATAGACTAGGTTGCGCAGTTAACTCAGCATAAAAATCTGTCAATATCAAATCATGTCGCAGACTAAGTATAAACACTTGGCTTTGTGCCGAAAGAATCAAACGATTATTACTAATCGCTGAACTGGCTTGATTTGATGAAGCAATGTCCCATAAGGTTTCATCAGAAAAATCATCTTCTAAAATGATAGTGCCAAGATTTGGTTTCATTTCAGGGGTGGCTGTTTTTTCATTAACAGAAAAAGGTTCGGGTGAAGAGGTGGCTGATGGCGGAAACCAAATTCGGGTCGCGGTAGGAAGCGGGGTTTCTGTCAAGATGATAGGTGTAGGCGTAGCAAGATATACATCCATCACAGTGCATGATGTGAGCAAAAAAGTTATTCCGAAAATCAAAATATGTTTAAGAATTTTATTCATTGTGTCGTAAAATAAGTTAATTGATGATACAGGGTGCGTCGCGCCTAATGGTTAAGTGAATATAAATTATAAAAGCGCGACGCACTCCGTTTATAAGACTCATTCTAGCATAACAGGAGATTTACATGACCGTAAAGCAAGTGCTGGTAACAGGTGCGTGCGGAGAAATTGGTCAGGCGTTGGTGGGAGAATTATCGAAGCGTGGCTATAAAATTATCACAGCCGATTTTATGCCATTGCCCGATTCGATAAAAAAATTTTCAACCGAACATGTGCAAGGTGATTTGCTTTACAAAATAAAAACTTTTTATGATTATGATGTTGATGTCATTTTTCATTTAGCCGCATCGCTTTCATCCAAAGCAGAAGTTGCAACTGAAGAAGCGCATCGCATCAATGTTGAAGGTACCATGCAATTATTAATGCTGGCGGCATATCGTTCGGAAAAATATAAAAAGTCTGTTAAGTTTTTATTTCCAAGTTCTATCGCGGCGTATGGTTTACCAACGCTTGATGATAAAAATAATGCAGGTGCTGTAAAAGAAGATGATTGGAATAATCCGCAAACGATGTATGGATGTAATAAGTTGTATTGCGAAAAATTGGGGATGTATTACGGAAAATTTTATGGTCAAAAACATTTAGATGAAAACCCGCCTCATTTTCTGGACTTCCGCTCGATTCGTTTCCCCGGCTTAATCTCCGCTTTTACCTTGCCCAGCGGTGGGACAAGTGACTACGGACCTGAAATGCTCCACGCCGCCGCACAGAATAAATCATACAGTTGCTTTGTAAGACCAGACTCAAAAATCCCATTCATGGCAATGCCTGATGCAATTAAATCTTTATTGATGTTGATGGATGCGCCAAAAGAAAATTTAACCAGCAACGTGTATAACATTGCCGCATTTGCTATCACTGCAGAGGATTTTCGTCAACGCGCCATCAAAGCCTTCCCAAATGCGGATATTAAATTTGAACCAAATCCACGCCGCCAAGGCATTGTCGACTCTTGGCCCCAAGATGTAGATGATTCTCTTGCTCGCAAAGATTGGAATTGGTCAGCGGATTATGATGTGGACAGATTCTTCGATGATTATTTTTTGCCTGAGATTAAGAAGAGGTATGGGAAGTAAGGAGTGGTGAGTGGGAAGTGGTATCATATTCTTAGAGAAAGGAAAATGGTATGCCTGAAAAAGAACGCTCTAGTTTAAATAAAACAATTTCGCTTAGTCAAAAAGAAATTGAGCGACTTTCTAAAAATTTAAAGCATCTAAACGCGCCTACAAAAGTCAAAGAAATTAAAAATACGACTATTCATCAAGATTTATTTAGTGCAATTAAGTTTTTACCCGAAAATTTTGTGGATTTACTTTTTATTGACCCGCCTTACAACTTGACCAAAGACTTTAATGGCAATGCTTTTAAGCAAATGTCAATTTCTAGTTATACAGAATGGCTTGAAAGTTGGTTTTCTTCTCTCACTAAGATTTTGAAACCAACAGCCTCTATTTATGTTTGTGGCGACTGGCAATCTTCCACATCTATTCATACAATTTTAGAAAAATATTTTACGATTCGAAATCGAATTACTTGGGAACGTGAAAAAGGCAGAGGTGCAAAAGCCAATTGGAAAAATTCATCCGAAGATATTTGGTTTGCTACCGTCAGTGATGAATTTACATTTAACATCGAAGATGTGAAATTAAAAAGAAAAGTAATTGCCCCTTATGTAGATGATGAAGGTAAAGCAAAAGATTGGAATTCGACAGATGATGGTAATTTTCGACTAACACATCCGTCTAACATTTGGACTGATTTGACTGTGCCTTTTTGGTCTATGGCTGAAAATACAGACCACCCAACCCAAAAACCAGAAAAATTGTTAGCAAAAATAATTTTAGCGAGTAGCAATAAAGGAGATTTTGTTTTTGACCCATTTTTAGGTTCAGGGACAACATCTGTCGTTGCGAAAAAACTTGGCAGAAATTATTGTGGCATAGAAAAAGATAAAACCTATGCTTGCTTGGCTGAAAAGCGAATTGAAATGGCAAATTATGATAATTCAATTCAAGGGTACGAAGATGGAGTATTTTTTGAAAGGAATACTGGTTTAACGCGAACAAAATCTAAAAAAAATATTACACCTGCTCAAGAGGAAATGTTTTTCTCAAAATCATAGGAGGCAATAAGCATGGTATCAATGCAAAGTCTAGAAAAAGCAATTCGTGAAGACTTCAAGAAACTACTTTGGGAAATTTTCAAAAAATATAAGGTTTTGACTATTAGCACAAATTGGGAAGTATTAGATAAAACCTATGGAGAAGTGGGTGGAAGATTTTTAGAAGACTTCCTCCTCTCAGGATTAAAAAAACACATCGGTGAAAATGGAAAATACAATGTTGTAGATGTCTATGCTCCCGATGGTAGAAGAACAATGGAAGATATTATTGCCGAGTGGGAAGTGCCAAATATACCTCGTCAAAAATTATTGATAAGCATTAAGGGACATAAATCAGGGAGTCAATCAAGCCCTAATTTAGTTTCATTAAAAAAATCTAAAGAGTTTTATGCTAAACATCCTGAAAACTCCCATTTTATTTTGTTGGTGATTCATTATGTGCCCGAAAGAATAGTAGATAATGGCTTTCACATGAGCATTGAAGAAATGGATTTATTTCATCTTAAAGATTTAGAAGACCGCCATTTTAGTTTGCAAACCATTGGTTCAGGTGGTCAGTTTTTGTTAAATGGAATTAATAACATCCAAGAATCATATCGAACTGCAAAAGATTTTTATAAGTTGATTGTTCAAAAAGAAAGAATGTGGTTAAAGAAGAAAAGTAAAGAGAAATAAATTAGCCTAATAAATCTCAGGTAAAATATTGATATGACGGCAATGCTTCAAATTCAGCCTGTTTCACTTCCACTTGCTTCTGACAAACATGGAGTTGTCAAAGTGGGTGGCACGCGTGTCACTTTGGATACGATAGTGAAAGCATTTCTGCGTGGGGCAACAGCCGAAGAAATTGCTCAACAATATCCATCTGTCTCATTGTCAGATGTTTATGCCACCATTAGTTACTACTTGCAAAATCAAAAAGAAGTAGATAAGTATTTAGCGAAAAGAAAAAAACAAGCGCAAAGCGTCAAAGCAGAAAATGAAAAACGGTTTGACCCACACGGGATTCGTGAACGCTTGTTGGCACGAAAAAAATAATGGCTCATGCTCATCTTAATCGCGGACGAAAACTTCAACAATGACATTGTGCGCGGGATGTTGCGACGCAAACCAGATTTAGATATTGTCCGTGTGCAAGATGTTGGGTTATCAAATCAAGATGACGAAGTTATTTTAGAATGGGCGGCAAAAGAAGGGCGGATTTTGGTCACACACGATGTTACAACCATTACTCATTTTGCTTATGAAAGAGTGCGGGCTAGTTTACCTATGCCTGGTGTTATTGAAGTGGATGATGACTTACCAATCGGTCAGGCAATCAATGATATTTTGATTGTTGTTGAAGCCAGTGAACAAGGCGAATGGGAAGGTCAAATTATTTATATTCCTTTGAAATAGGAGAATCCCATGTTCAAAAATCTTTTTGGCAAGAAGGATAGTAAGAAAAGTAACTATAGCCCCAATGTAGAAAAATTTATCAAAAGCATGGAAATGGATTATCAAAAATGGCATAACGGGGAAAATTATGATTTAAGTGTACTGAAAGAATTAAATCCAGAAGAGTTGAAACAAGTTGAGTCAGTATTAATCCCCAGAAAAGATAAGGATTGGCGAGATGTCGAAGCGTTAGCGGCAGTCAATACATCCACTGCATTGGAAGCAGTTAAATCGTGTTTGGAGAGTCCCAACCTTGAAGTGAGAATCTTTGCGGCTAAATTTCTCAAAGAAAAAAATATCATTGACCGTG
>JAEURH010000289.1 GCA_016789365.1 Anaerolineales bacterium | reverse complement strand
ATTTGTTGATCCGAAAATTTATGATAAATGGATGGTTCGGGGCTTTCCTGTAAAAGGCGACGTTCTATTCACAACTGAAGCACCATTAGCGAATGTTGCTCAACTTGATACAGATGAAAAAGTTTTGTTTGCACAGCGAATAATAATTCTGCAACCACAGCAAGAAAAAATAGACCAAACTTTTCTGAAATATTTATTGCTTTCACAACCAATACGAAAGAGTATCTTCAGCAAAGGTACAGGTGCAACTGTTCAAGGTATTAAGGCGCGTTTACTAAAGACCATTGAAATTTATTTTCCTCCACTCACCGAACAACGCGCCATCGTCGCGTGGCTCGAGGCACTGTCGGCTGAAACGAAACGTCTTGAAGAAATTTATGAGCAGAAGATTGAGTCATTGGAAGAGATGAAGAAATCTATTTTGGCGAAGGCGTTTGCGGGAGAGTTGTAGTCACCCCCTCCGTCCTTCGGACACCTCCCCCAAATCCGACATAAAGAGTTTTTATAATTACCATAATTTTAATTGTCGGATTTGGGGGAGGCTGGGTGGGGGTAAAATTCATCCATGCCGCCCAGAAGAGCCACACCCAAAGGCTATGAAAACGCTCGTAAGTTAAGAAAAGAACTTACCCCTGCTGAAAGAAAACTGTGGGCATAC
>JAEURH010000288.1 GCA_016789365.1 Anaerolineales bacterium | reverse complement strand
GGCTGGGTGATGACTTGGATATTCAAGCCGTATTATCAGGCTTATCAGGTCGTGAAGCCTTGCGCGGTATGTTAGCACGCTTACAACCGAAAGAAGAAGTGTTGTTATTGGGTTGGGGCGTGCCCATGCCATTACCTGTTCGGTCAAGAAGATATGATGAAGCCTTTTGGAAGGAAATGGGGAAGGGCAAAAAGAGTAAAGAGCAAAGCCTAAAATCTATTACAAATCCTAATGCGGATTAAACAATTTCACCCTTGCCCCTCGCCAATTGGAGAGGGGATTTTGTTGTGTGAAATGTAGGGGATGGATAGTTGACAATCTTTCTATAAAAGTGTATATTTTGATTAATTAACCAGTTAATTAATCAAGAGGAAGCCATGCTTAAGACCATTAGTGCTACCAAAGCCCGAATCCATTTCGGCGATGTGATGAAGCAAGCCAAAATTGCGCCTGTCATTGTGGAACGTGACGGGAAGGCTGAGGTTGTGGTGCTTTCCAAAAAAGCGTATGACCAATTGGTTGATGCAAAAAAACAAGCAAACTTACAAAAAAGGCTTGAACTATTACATGCTCAAATTCGTGTCGAGTTAAAAGGGAAAAAATTGACAGATATATCTGAAATTATCCGTCAAGGAAGAGAAGAACGAGATGAGCAACTCCTCA
>JAEURH010000287.1 GCA_016789365.1 Anaerolineales bacterium | reverse complement strand
GTGTGGGAAGAGACAGGCTTGAAAGTGCGCGCAACAAAGTTACTGGGCGTGTACAGCAACCCAGACCAATTGGTTATTTATAAAGACGGCAAAAAAGCTTTCTTTGTTGTGTTGAACTTCGAAGTGGAAGTCCTTGAAGGCACATTGGGACTGAGCAATGAGACAACTGCCTTTGGGTATTTCTCGCTGAAAGAAATGGAATCCATGCCGATGCATGGCGAGCACAAGCTACGTGTTGAAGATGCATTACTCGGCGGTGAAGCTGTAATGAGATAATCGTAGAGGCATTGCGCTACGCCCTTACTTAAGTACCCTGCCACCATCAAATGCATAAAGTGTATATATAGGTGACAGTCACTTTGAAAGTGACTGTCACCTAATTTTATTAATTGGAGGCGTTATGTTACAGAATATTTCAAATCGGTTTTATGGTTGGGCAAAAGGCTGGCTGGTGCTCGTCCTGCTTGTTTTGGATGTGTTCTTTGCCGGTTTCATCATGCCGCTCATCGGCGGGCTGATGCAGGATGGCACGGGCTTGATTCAGCCCTTAGACCTGATGATGTTCAATACCCCAGATAAGTTATTCGCGATGATCGTACGCTACGGAGAATCGACCCGCAACTTTTACCGCAATGTTGAACTGACCGCAGATATTCTTTACCCGATC
>JAEURH010000286.1 GCA_016789365.1 Anaerolineales bacterium | reverse complement strand
CATATTCCATTACAACGTGTGCAAGAGACGACAAAATTGCTTCAAGCCATGAATGCCCAAGTAACCGAGCGAATTTACCCGAACATGGGGCATACTATCAATAATGAAGAAATTGCATTAGCGAATGAGATAATTCAGAAAAGTTTATAAATGATTCATGTCATTGCGAGGAGTGCTTTAGCGCGACGAAGCAATCTCGTCCTTAAAGCGAGAGATTGCTCGCCAATGGTCTCGATACGCTTCGCTACTCGACCATCGGCTCGCAATGACATAAAGACTGTTAACAAAATTAGAACGATTCTGAAATATTCTTCTACCTTCATAGTTGTATGATGAGAGTGTGGAGATGCTTTGGGGCAACAACTCCATGAAGGAGAAAAAATGAATTTCAAATACTCAAAAACCATCCAACGGGGAATTTGTTTGTTACTTTTAGTTGTCTTGATAATTCCTAATGGAGACATGAACGTCCTTGCGGCTCCAGGTGACCTTACTCGCGTTTCAGTTGATTCAACTGGTGCTGAAGCAAATGGCAACTCTCGTCATAGTCAAATCTCAGGTGATGGGCGTTTTGTCGTCTTTGATACCTTTGCTACAAATCTACCTGGCGGAACAGGTGGCTTGTATCTAAAAGATATACAAACGGGTGCAATTACCCTCATTAGTGTTG
>JAEURH010000285.1 GCA_016789365.1 Anaerolineales bacterium | reverse complement strand
CAACCTATGTCTTAGATTTAAACGCAGGCTTGACCCAAGTATTGGATGATGGAGTCAACACCTACACCTATGGACTTGGTAGAATAGCCCAAATGAACACCACCACTGAATACTTCTTGACCGATGCTTTGGGCAGTGTAAGGCAAATGACAAATCATGTTGGTGAGATAACCCTTGTCAAAAGTTATGAACCCTATGGGACAAACCTCTCCAGTGCAGGTGACTCTCAAACACCGTATGGCTTCACGGGTGAATATATAGACTCAACTGGCAATATTTATTTACGAGCCAGATATTACAATCCCAATGATGGGAGATTCTTATCACGAGATACTTGGGCGGGCGATGTCAATACTCCGCTTTCGTTGAATAGGTGGATGTATGTGGAGGGGAATCCAATTAATAGTGTTGATCCCTCAGGCAATGCACCGACTCCGCTATGCCTTACTCCTTCGCAACGCATTGCCACAGCGAAGAAGTACATGCCCATAGGAGATGAATTGAATACATATGCGGCTGCTGGCATCGCCGTACAATGTTTTGGCATATATCAGGATATGATAAAAAATGAAGATGCAAATGACGGGCAAGGAATTGGCCAAATATCTGAAAATCAAGCTTCAACGGCGTGGGGCGACACTATTAAGAAACCCCGTTTTGGCGGACATGG
>JAEURH010000284.1 GCA_016789365.1 Anaerolineales bacterium | reverse complement strand
GTAGTTGTCTTGTCCCGCCGAAGGGTAAATATCTGTGCTGGCTGATTAAGTCACCTTGATGGTCTGTAATTGCAACCACAGATCCATCGTTCTGATGGTAATTTTATCTCACCCCCTCCGTCCTGTCGGACTGCTACGCGATCCCCCAAGTCGACATTTATTATTTGCAATAATTATTTAATCTTTATATTGTCGACTTGGGGGAGGATGGGTGGGGGCAGTAGGGAATCGGGAATTGTGGTTATAGACCTGACAGGTTTTATCAAGTCACTTACTCGTCAGATACTTTTTTCAATCTTGATGAGATGGTTCTATGAAAACCTGTCAGGTCTTTTGGCGTAGTTGAAGAAGTTTGTCATGGAGGGATTATAGTCGGGGAATTGGGAGGGAATGGAGAATAGTAAATCGTGATTGGGGAATTGAGGAATAGTAAATTGGGATTTGGGAATCGCTATGCTTCATGCCTACGGGGAGAGTTGATTCTGCAAGTGAGGCATTTTGCTTGGTTTAGACAACAGGTGACTTGCTTGTACGTGACTCCGTCTTCCACACAGCTCAGTTCTGACAATTTTCTTTAGTTAATACTCAAGAGATTGACTTTAATTGATTCTATTATCTGTTCTGAAATTGACATACCATATTCATAACTATCTCTTTTTGTATCTATGTTT
>JAEURH010000283.1 GCA_016789365.1 Anaerolineales bacterium | reverse complement strand
TAAAAATTCGCGAAAAAACAAAATCTGCAGAGAATTAGGGTTTTGGTCCGCGCGTTCAACATTCGAAGCGTCAATTCCACAAAGGCGGACCGAATAATGGTTTGTTTATTCAAGTAGTCTATGATGCCAAAGAGGATATGGAAATCCCGACTCAAGGTTTGACGTTTGGCACGTTGATTCGCGCGCAAGCCTTAGGTGATTATGAAGCCTTAATCGCCGCTGGCAGAAAAGCCGTGCGTATTCGATTATCAAGTTTTGATGAGTTGAAAAGAACAGCCGCGAATTTCACGAATTCACACGGATTTTTAATCATCAGCGAAAATTCGCGAAATTCGTGGCAAAAGGTTTTTAGACAAAATGACAAACACCCTTGCTTCTGGAAAATGTATCGCTTGCCGAAAAGGTGACCCTGCTCTGACGGATTCTGAAATTGCGGAATTACATCCGCAAATCCCTGAATGGGAAATCGTAGAGCAAGACGGCGTCTTGCGATTACAACGTGTTTTCAAATTGAAAAATTATTTGGAAGCCGTGGCATTGACCAATAAAATTGCATTAATTTCCGAAAAAGAAGACCATCATCCTTTGATTGTTTTGGAATGGGGCAAAGTGACTGTGCAGTGGTGGACGCATGTAATTAAAGGCTTACATCAAAACGATTTCATCATGGCG
>JAEURH010000282.1 GCA_016789365.1 Anaerolineales bacterium | reverse complement strand
AAATTCTCGAAATCTATTGAACCATCAATATTAAAATCGCCACTTCGTACAAATGGAATCCCTTCACTTGGATTATCTGTATAAGAATCCCCTTTACTTAAAGGCGTTGAACCCGAAAAAATTTTGGATGCAATTTCAGAAATTTTCTTTGTTCTCTTTGTTTTTAGCTTTGCTTCTAAATCTTTGAACTTGGGAATATAAAAATATGGATCAATCCGCATTTCGATTTCGCTTTTTTGCAAAATGAAAACGCGGTTTTTGTTCAAGGTGGGTGAAAGGGTGAATGTGGTCATTTTATTTTCTGTGTTCGGCGGGATAAATCCCTGCCTCAGTTCGTGAAAGTCCACTAAAGTGGACTCGCACCATCAGCCCGAAGGGCTTGCATGTACTGAGCGAGGATTTTAATCCGACGCGAACATTTATTTTTCCGTCTTCTCAATCTGCTCAATAAACTTTTTCAACTCATTTCCAATTTCAATCAACTCATTATTATTCGTCGGTCTGCCTGTGGCATCATAGCCAATGTCTTCAGCAATCGCCATAAAAATTGGGTAATCGTCTAACGTATTCGATTTTTCCGCAAAGTATTTTTCGGTCAATTCTTCTTTGAGGGCATTCACTTTATCTGTAAATACTGCTTGCAATTCGGCTTTTTTATCTTTAATCAACTCGCCAATT
>JAEURH010000281.1 GCA_016789365.1 Anaerolineales bacterium | reverse complement strand
GAGTTTGGCAAAGAAGCCTTTCGGATTTTGAGTTTAGTAGAACAAGATAAAAACCTCTCAACTATTTTTGAAAAAGTAAAAAACCGCGCCATTGCTTCTGCTCATCGTGTAGATGCGCGTTATTTATTAGATGGTGAGTTGCCCAAGCAAGCTTTATTAGCATGGTTTAAATCTTTTTGGATTCATCCGCCAACGGCATTATCAAGAATGAATATTTTTGTTTCGAGTATTTTGAATATATTGGGTCTGGGGAAAATAAGAGAAATGATTTTGAAAAAAAGAAGTGACAGTCACCTTTAAGGTGATTGTCACTTTGTTAAATCTTCTTTTGGTGGGTCAAAAACTTCAAGCACATAATCTTTTTCAATTTTGCTTAATATCTCTTTTGCAGTTGCATATTGTTTTCGTTTCCCCTTGAGTTCTAAATTCATAGAATAAAAAGAGTCAATCTCAATTTTCTCATCTGAGAAGTGAATCCAAATCCAATCATCGCCTTGTCTACCAAATTGCATATTTGAGAAATGCTTTTGCAGGCTTTTTAGAATTGAATCAAATTTATCTCGATTCAATTCTGCAAAGATAACAAATTCGTCTTGATTCATCTTAGAATGGTCAAATTTCTTTCACGAACATGATTGATTAATGGGATTTTTTGAATTTTTACATTATAAACTTCTA
>JAEURH010000280.1 GCA_016789365.1 Anaerolineales bacterium | reverse complement strand
TGGAATCAATTAAATTTTTATTGGATGGAACATCACGCCTCACGCTGACCTCGGATGGTAGTCCCTGTCCATTGAGTTGGTCAAAGTTTGAGAAATAAATCGTGACGGGAATGCTCACTTGTGTTGGTGTAGGAGTCTTTGAAGGTGTGACTGTAAATGTAGGCGTGAAAGTAGCAGTTGGAGTTCTTGATGGAGTAATAGTTGGCGTAAACGTTTTTGATGGTGTGACAGTAAATGTAGGTGTGAAAGTATTTGTGGGCGTGTTTGAAGGTGTAATTGTTGGTGTTGATGTTTTAGAAGGTGTAACAGTAAAGGTAGATGTGAATGTAGCCGTAGGAGTATTGGATGGAGTTAATGTTGGTGTAAATGTTTTTGAAGGAGTAATTGTAAAAGTTGGCGTGAATGTATTCGTTGGCGTATTGGATGGAGTAATCGTTGGTGTAAAAGTTTTAGAAGGCGTAACTGTAAATGTAGATGTGAAAGTAGCAGTAGGAGTGTTGGATGGAGTTAATGTTGGTGTTGATGTTTTAGATGGTGTGATTGTAAAAGTTGGCGTGAAAGTATTGGTTGGCGTATTTGAAGGTGTTCGAGTTGGTGTAGATGTCTTAGAAGGTGTAACTGTAAATGTAGAAGTAAATGTTTCGGTTGGTGTACTCGATGGAGTTAAAGTAGGTGTAGATGTTT
>JAEURH010000027.1 GCA_016789365.1 Anaerolineales bacterium | reverse complement strand
ACATTGAAGAATCAGCCTGGGTCATTATTTAAGGCAATGTCGGTTTTTGCTTTACGCGATATTGATTTGACGAAAATCGAATCACGCCCATTGCAAGGTAAGCCATGGGAATATCTTTTTTATATTGATTTCATTGGCTCAACAGAAGATGATGTGATAAAACGCGCTTTGGAGCATTTGGGGGAATATGCTTTAACGTTGCGAGTGTTAGGCTCATATCCACGATTTAAGTAAACTCAAATTCCCCTCTTGACAAAGCAGAATTTTTGTTCTAAAATATGTAACAAATTGGTTACATATTATGAGACGAGATGTATTTCAAGCCATTGCAGACCCTAATCGCAGAGCCATCTTAAGTTTGTTGGCAAAGAATGAAAGGCTAAACCTAAATGGTGTGGCTGAAAATTTTCGCATTAGTCGCCCTGCTGTTTCACGTCATATCAAAATTTTGAAAGAATGTGGTTTGGTGATTGTGATTCAAGAAGGGCGTGAACGATATTGCGAAGCAAAGTTTGATAAGTTAAATGAAGTGACTGATTGGATAGAAAAATATCGTCAATTTTGGGAAGAGCGTTTTAGCCGTTTGGATAAAGTTTTAGAAGAGTTGAAAAAACAGGAGAAGAAAAAAAATGTCAAAAAATAAAGTAACTATCACTGCGGAACCGAATAAACAAGAAGTGTTTATCACCCGCGAATTTGATGCGCCACGTGCATTAGTTTACAAAGCACACATTGACCCTGAACTGTATGTCAAGTGGTTGGGTCCACGTGGCTTAGAAATGATTCTCGAAACCTTTGAACCCGTCAGTGGTGGAAAATATCGTTACATTCACAAAGATGAAAATGGTGAATATGCTTTTCATGGCGTGTTTCATACTATGACGGAAGAATTAATGATTCAAACTTTTGAGTTTGAAGGTCTACCTGAACCTGGTCATGTTACATTGGATACGATGCGACTTGAAGCATTACCAAACAACCGAACAAGGCTTACGATTCAATCTGTGTTTCAATCTGTTGCTGACCGCGACGGTATGATGGAATCTGGAATGGAAACAGGCGTTGTTGAAGGTTATGAAAAATTGGATGAACTTTTAGAGAAAATGAGTTAGGGAAAAATATGTCAAATCAATTTGCAAGATTCTCAATCATCGCTTCTGTCTTGACTTTGTTATTGCTCGTTGCTCTAAACATTCTCAGCCCTGAATTTGATCCTGCTTGGCGAATGGTCAGTGAATATGCAAATGGAAACTATGGCTGGGTATTGTCTCTGTTTTTTGTATGTTGGGGAATCAGCACTTGGGCATTGGCATATGCAATTTGGTCAGAACCAAAAACAAAGGCAGGCAGAATCGGTTTGTATTTTCTCATCGCGGCTGGAGTTGGTGAAGTGATGGCGGCTTTCTTCGATATTAATCACAGCCTACACAGTTTGGCTTCATTTATTGGGATCCCAAGTTTAGCAATTGCGGCAATGTTGATTAGCAAAAGTCTAGTAAAAGAAGAAGCATGGGCTAGTGTAAAGAAAAATCTTTTGTTGAGTGCAAACCTTACGTGGATCAGTATTTTGTTAATGGCAATCTCTTTTGTAATTTTGATAGTTACATTTACACAATCTGGTGCTGAAATGCCAACTGATTCAACAACGGTCACAGCTTTGCCTGCTGGAGTCATTGGTCTCGTAGGCTGGGTAAATCGCTTTCTTGTTATTGTTTACAATGCTTGGGTTATATTTGTAGCCAAACATTCAATCAAAATTTAGGAATTACAAATATGCCTACCCCATTAACTGCTGATGAATTTATTAAACAATTAAAAAAATTAAGTTCAGCAAGCGTTGCTAAATCTCATAGCCATCTCGCCGCGGATAAAGAAGATGTCATCATCGGTGTAAGAATGGGGCAGGTGTTTGCTTTGGCAAAAGAATGTATGAGCATGGATTTGGTCGAGGTACAGAAACTGCTTCAAAGTCCGATACATGAGGCGCGTGTAGGTGCAGTCAGCGTTATGGATTTTCAGGCACGTCATAAAAAGACATCTGAAGAACGAAAAAAAGAATTGTTCAATTTATATATCAAACAGCATAAATACATCAACACTTGGGATTTGGTAGATAGGTCTGCGATTTGGGTTGTGGGAAGTTATTTGTTTGATAAGAAGCGTGATGTTTTATATAAGTTGGCGAAGTCTAAAAAAATGGCGGAACGAAGAACGGCGATTGTAAGTACATTATTTTTCATCGGCAAAGGTGATGTGGATGATGCTTTCAAACTTGCTGAATTGATGTTGTCTGATAAAGAAGATTTGATTCATAAAGCCAATGGCTGGGCGTTGCGTTTTGCAGGCGACAAAGATAAAAAGCGTTTGATGAAATTTTTAGACAAATACGCCACTACCATGCCGCGCGTGACGTTGCGATATGCAACTGAAAAATTTGATAAAAAATTACGCGAGCATTATTTGAAATTGAAGGACTAATAATTATGAAAAACATTCAATATCTTGCTTTGTTGCGCGGCATAAACGTCGGTGGTAATAATATTATCAAAATGGTGGATTTGAAATCTGCTTTTGAATCAATGGGCTTGTTGAATGTCGTCACGTACATTCAAAGTGGAAATGTTTTGTTTCAGTCTGATGAAAAAGATAAAAAGGTTTTGACAGACAAAATCGAAAAAGGTCTTTCTAAAACATTTAAGTATGAAGCAAAACTTGTGATTATTTCACACAAAGAGTTAAAGGAAATTGTCAAAGAAGCTCCACGTGGATTTGGCAAAGATGCTGAGACGTATCGTTATGATGTGATTTTTTTGAAAGAACCATTAACCTCGAAAGAAGCGATGAATAATGTCAGTGTAAAAGAAGGTGTAGATTCTGCTCATGCTGGCAAACAGGCTTTGTATTTTTCGCGCCTCATTGAAAAAGCCTCGTCGAGTCATTTAACCAAAATCATTGGTTTGCCTGTGTATCAAAACATGACCATTCGCAATTGGAATACAACCACCAAACTTTTGGCGATGATGGAAAAGGATAATGGATAAATTTTTTACCACAGAGACCACTGAGGTCACAGAGAAAAACTTGAAAATTCTCTGTGGACTTTGTGTGCTCCGTGGTGGGATATTGAAAAGGAGTGATGATGGCAAAAACAAATTTTCAATCCATTGATGAATACATTGCCGCTTGCCCGCCGCAGTCGCAAAGTTATGTGCAGAAGATTCGTGAAATTGTAAAAGCAGTTGCTCCGAAAGCAAAAGAAAAGATTAGTTATCAGATTGCGTGTTTTGAATTGAATGGAAAGAACTTAATCCATTTTGCGGGATGGAAAATGCATGTTTCGCTGTACCCTGTTCCAGCTGGGGATGAGGCGTTCAATCAAGAAATATCTAGTTATGCTGATGGCAAAGGCACAATCAAATTTATGTTGGATAAACCATTACCAATCAAATTGATTCGGCAAGTTGTGAAGTTTCGAGTTGCAGATAATGTAGCAAGTGAAAAAAAGGAGAAAATAAAATGAGCAAGATTACCCCATTTTTATGGTTCGATACGCAAGCGGAAGAAGCGATGAATTTTTATGTTTCGCTCTTCAAAAATTCAAAAGTACATAACGTTTCGCGTGGACCCGATGGCAAAGCCTTTATTGTTTCTTTCGAATTGGAAGGTCAACAATACATGGGTTTAAATGCAGGACCACAGTTCAAGTTTAATGAAGCGGTTTCGATGTATGTGGATTGCAAAGACCAAGCGGAAGTGGATTATTTTTGGAACGCGCTCACTGCCGATGGGGGAGAAGAATCCATGTGTGCTTGGTGTAAAGACAAGTTTGGATTGTGGTGGCAAATCGTTCCGAAACAATTAATGGAATTGATGGGTGACCCAGACCCTGAAAAAGCTGGGCGTGTAAGAGATGCTATGTTAAAGATGCAAAAAATTATTGTTGCAGATTTACAGAAAGCATATGACGGTAATTAATCTTTTCGTAATTTCTCGCGCTCGTCATCCCATAATTTTGTAAATTTTTCAAAGACATCCGAAATGATTTCCAGTTCTTCTTCTGAATAGCTGGAAATCAATTTATCTTGTGCGTTCCTTGCGGATGCAAACCATGAGGCGGCTTTTTCAGCACTTGATTCTGCGGCGGCGATTAAAGTTCCGCGTCTGTCATTGGGATTAGGTCGCCTCTCAATTAAGCCAGCCTGTTCAAGCCTATCAAGCATAGCAGTCGTTGCACCAGATGTGAGACCTGTATGTTTAGCCAGTTCGGATGGGGAGGCTGTACCTTTAAGAAATAAAAGCCTGAGACATTCCATATCAGTAACATTGACTCCTGCCCATTCACTAACTGCATTGCGGAATAACGTTAAATGAACGCCGTAATCTCTGACTGCCGCGAGTGCTCGTTTTTTCAAATCTGTTTTTGAGTTGGTCATAGTAATTCGCTTTCCGGAGTGCGTCGCACCCTGTGGGCAGTAACAATACCCTTGACATTATCTTGATTATAAAGTATCTTTATTATATAACTAAATTGATTTTACCGCAAGGTTAAATAATAAGGAGATTTTTATGAGCCCAAAGAAAGTTACTGAAAAATCCAAAGTGTGGTCGGAGGAAGAAAAAGCCGCCATGCGAGAACGTGCCAAAGAAATGAAAGCCGAAGCGCGTGCCAGCAAGAATCGAGAAGAAGGCGAAAAGATTTTGTTGGCGGCAATCGCAAAAATGGATGCCAATGACCGTCCATTAGCAAAACGAATCCATGAAATTGTCACAGCCAACGCGCCAGAATTAATGCCAAAAACTTGGTATGGGATGCCCGCTTATGCGGATAAAGATGGCAAAGTGATTTGCTTCTTTCAAGCCGCGAGTAAATTCGGTACACGATACTCAACATTTGGCTTCCAACCTGATGCCAAACTTGATGATGGCAATATGTGGGCGGCATCTTTTGCAGTGATTAAGTTAACTTCTGTTGAAGAGTCAAAGATTGCGGCACTTGTTAAGAAGGCAGTACGTTAATAATAGTATGCAATCCCTAATTGAATAATAAGATTGCTTCGTCGTGACTTCGTCACTCCTCGCAATGACAAAATAATAATTAGCCACAGAGATTCAATATAACTCTGTGGCTGATTTTTCGGTTATGATTATCGGTCTTGATTTTTCGCCTTGACGGTTTTAGAACTTATGTTCTATAATCAACCTTTCACAAAAAAATTGGTTTAACGTACACAAAATCAGGAGAATAACATGGCAACCAAACTTTCAATTACCAAACTTCGCAAAACATTCAAAAACGTCATTACCCCCAAAGATGCAGATTATGAAAAAGCCCGTACAGTTGTGCCTGGTGATATCAATCGCCGACCTGCTGTCATTATCAAAGTTACAAATGCAAATGAAGTGGCTCAAGTGATTTCACTTGCAAAAGAAACTGGGCTTGAACTTGCAATCCGCAGTGGTGGTCATAGCATGTATAGCACCACAGATGGCGGAATTGTTTTAGACCTTTCATTGATGAAGAAAATCGAGATTGATACAAACGAAAAAACAGTTTGGGCTGAAACAGGTTTAACCGCTGTTGAATTAACTTCTGCCACGCTTGAACATGGATTAGTTATCGGTTTTGGAGACACAGGCTCGGTTGGTATTGGTGGCATCACACTCGGTGGTGGGGTTGGTTATCTCGTTCGCAAGCATGGACTTACCATTGATAATTTGCTCGCCGCTGAAATTGTCACAGCCGATGGAAACATTTTACAAATTGATGAAACGAATCATGCCGATTTATTTTGGGCGATTCGGGGTGGTGGCGGAAACTTTGGTGTTGTAACTAAATTCAAATTTCAATTACATGATTTGACTCAAGCATATGGTGGGATATTATGTCTGCCCGCCACACCAGAGACAATCGCTTCTTTCTTAAGTGTAGCGGATTCTGCACCCGAAGCCTTATCTACCATTGCGAATGTGATGCCTGCTCCACCTATGCCATTCTTGGCAGAAGAACATCATGGCAAAATTATCATCTTCGCTATGATGTGTTATGCAGGGGATGTAGCAGAAGGTGAAAAAGTAATGCAGTCATTCCGCAACATTGCCACACCTTTAGCAGATTTGCTTCACCCGATGAGTTATGCAGAATTATTCCCGCCTGATGATACAGAGTATCATCCAATTGCTTCGTCAAGAACCATGTTTTTAGATTATGTAGATGAATCTATTGCTGAAACGATTTTGAATCATTTAAGCAAAGCCACAGGTATGATGTCAGTGACTCAATTAAGAGTCTTAGGCGGAGCGATGAGTCGTGTGTCAGAAGATGCGACGGCGTATGCACATCGTAAGTCAAAGATTATGGCGAACTTAGCAGTATTGTATCAAGATATAAATGACAAACCCATTCACGAAAAATGGGTAGATGAATTTCAGAACGCCATCACACAAAGTGACAAAGGCGCGTATGTCAACTTCATCAACACTGTCGGTGAAGATGAACTCAAATCCGCGTACCCAGCTTCCACGCTAGGAAAGTTGCGTCAAGTCAAATCAAAATATGACCCTGAGAATCTGTTCAAGATGAATCAAAATATCAAGCCGTAATTGAACAATCACAGTAGGGACACAGCGAGACGAACAAAGATTATGACAATAAATTGTTTTGCTGTGTCCCTACAATAAGGAAAAATTTATGACCCAAGAATATATTGAGATTAAACATGCACGAGAGAACAACCTAAAAAATGTTTCTTTGAAAATCCCAAAGAGAAAGATAACGATTTTTACAGGCGTTTCTGGTTCTGGAAAATCTTCAATTGTGTTTGACACGATTGCAACTGAAGCACAAAGATTGTTGAATGAAAATTTCAGCATGTTTGTGCGTAACTTTTTACCGAAATATCCTCAACCTGATGCAGACTCGATTGAAAACTTGAGCATGTCTGTTGTGGTGGACCAAAAGCGATTGGGTGGTGGTTCACATTCCACAGTTGGAACTGCAACTGATATTTATACACTTTTACGTTTACTGTTTTCACGAATCGGAAAACCATTTGTTGGACCTGCTTATTTATTTGGGTTTAACAATCCGCAAGGCATGTGCCCAAACTGTAATGGACTGGGTCGCAAACTAGATGTGGATATGGATAAATTTTTAGATACATCCAAATCATTAAATGAAGGCGCGATTTTATTCGGCGAATACGCGGTGAATAGTTGGGGTTGGAGTTTGTTGATTAATACAAAACTTTTTGATCCTGATAAAAAGTTATCCAAATACACTGCAAAAGAAATGGATGCGCTTTTGCATCATCCGCCCATGAAAGTCAAAACGAATGTGGGTGCAAAAGAATTCAACATGACCTTTAGTGGCATTGTTGACCAATTTACAAATAAATATATCAAGCGTGATTTAAAGACCATGTCTGAACGGACTCAAAAACAAATTGAACCATTTATGACCATGGGTCATTGTTCGGAATGTAAAGGCGCGAGGTTGAGTCAAACGATTTTGAAAAGCAAAATCAATGGCTATAACATTGCAGACATGGCAAATATGGAAATCACCGAATTGATTAAAGTGATCAAAGCCATTAAAGAACCCGTCGCCGCTTCTATGGTCAAAACATTGGCTGAACGTTTAGGACATTTAGTAGATATTGGTTTGGAATATTTGAGTCTCAATCGCGAGACAGATACATTGTCTGGTGGTGAGTCACAACGTGTGAAGATAGTCAAACATTTAAGTAGCAGTCTCACAGATGTGATGTATATTTTCGACGAACCCAGTGTTGGTTTACATCCGCGCGATGTGCATCGTATGAATGAATTGTTACAAAAGTTGAGAGATAAAGGCAACACAGTCATCGTTGTAGAGCATGACCCAGATGTCATCAAGGCGGCAGACCATATCGTCGATGTAGGACCAAAAGCGGGCAAGCATGGAGGCGAAATTGTCTATGAAGGCAGTTATGCAAATCTGCTCAAAGCCAAAACGTTGACGGGTACTCACATCAAAGAAAAAATTTCTCTTAAAGATAATTTTCGTGAGCCAACTGGCAAACTTCCGATTAAGAATGCCAAAGCAAATAATTTGAAAAATGTCAGTGTGGATATTCCAACTGGTGTATTAACTGTTGTAACAGGTGTAGCTGGTTCGGGAAAAAGTTCTTTGATTCATGAAGTCTTTTTGAAACAACACGCGGATGCAATTGTGATTGACCAATCAGCAGTGGGTGTGAATAGCCGTTCAAACCCTGCCACATACACGGGTATTATGGATGATATTCGTAAAGCATTTGCAAGTGCTAATAAAGTGCAACCCGCTTTGTTTAGTTTCAATTCAAAAGGTGCTTGTGAAAATTGTCAGGGATTGGGTGTGGTTTACACTGACTTAGCATTTTTGAGTGAAGCCAAACTTCCATGTGAAGTGTGTGAAGGTAAACGCTTCAAAGATGAAGTGTTGAAATATAAACTCAATGGAAAAAATATTTCAGAAGTTTTATCTATGAATGTGAGTCAGGCTTTGGAATTTTTTGAAATTAAAGAAGTCAAACGCATCTTGCAAGCCATGAGCGATGTCGGTTTGGATTATTTAAGTTTAGGTCAACCGTTGAGCACACTGTCTGGTGGTGAATGCCAAAGAATTAAGTTAGCAAGTGAGTTGCATAAAAAGGGAAGCATCTACATTATGGATGAACCTACCACTGGATTGCACATGTCTGATATTGGGCATTTGCTTGAAGTGATGAACCGCCTCGTGGATACGGGCAACACGGTCATTGTGATTGAACATAATCTACACGTCATCAAAAATGCGGATTGGATTATTGACATGGGTCCCGAAGGCGGAAGCAAAGGTGGGGAAGTGATTTTCGAAGGCACACCCAAGCAGTTATTAAGTGTGAAGCGTTCTTTGACGAGTCAATATTTAAAATAATATATGTCATTGCGAGGAGTGCTTTAGCACGACGAAGCAATCTTATGATTAAGTTGGAGATTGCTTCACTTCGGTCTCGATACGTTGCTTCGCAACTACTCGACCATCGGTTCGCAATGACATGAGGAGAATATGTGAAAACTTTTTATCAAATTTTAGGAAATACTGTTTTAGCCAACGTCACCAACATGACCGTTTGGTTTGCGATGATATTTTTTATATATCTTGAAACAAAATCAGTTACGGCAACATCAATTGTTTCAGGGATTTATCTTGTCTTTACAGCAGGCTTAGGAATATGGTTTGGCAGTTTGGTTGACCATAACAAGAAAAAAAATGTCATGATACTTTCAGGTGTGATTTCATTAATCATTTACATTATCGGTTTTATCATGTATATCATTCTTCCAGCCGAAATATGGAAGAACCCAACCAGTGTCATACTTTGGATTTTCAATGTACTTCTATTAATTGGTGTAATTGCAGGCAACATTCGGTCGATTGCAGTTCCAACATTGGTTACGATTTTGATTCCAGAAGATGACCGTGCCAAAGCCAACGGTTTGGTTGGCACAGCCTTTGGCATTGCATTTTTAATTTGTTCTGCCATCAGTGGTATTTTGGTTGGTGCAGGTGGCATGTTTTATGTTTTGATTCTCGGCATCGCGATGATGATTCTTTCCATTACCCACATGTGGTTTTTACCAATTCCAGAAAAAGAAATTGTGCATCTTGAGCATCAACCACAAAAGGTAGATTTGCGTGGTACGTATGCAGTTGTTGTAGCCATCCCAGGTTTGATGGCATTGATTCTTTTCACCACCATCAATAACTTTTTAGGTGGCGCATTTATGGGTCTCATGGATGCGTATGGTTTATCACTTGTTTCGGTTGAAACATGGGGTTTACTTTTTGCCGTCATTAGTTGTGGCTTCATTGTCGGTGGGCTTTACATTTCAAAATATGGTCTTGGCAAAAATCCGCTGGTTGCGATGTTTATTGCAAACATCATTATTTGGATTATCTCTGCTGTCTTTACCATTCAACCATCTATCATTTTGCTTTCAGTGGGCATGTTCATTTATATTAGTGTTGTGCCATTTATCGAAGCCGCTGAACAAACGATTTTACAAAAAGTGGTTCCGCATGAAAGGCAAGGAAGAGTTTTTGGATTCGCCCAAAGCATTGAACAATCCGCTTCGCCTCTGACGACTTTTCTAATTGGTCCTATTGCTGAGACTTTTTTCATCCCCTTTATGACCACTGGCGCAGGCGTTGGCTTAATCGGTTCATGGTTTGGCACAGGTATGGATAGAGGTATTGCTTTGGTATTCACAGTGACAGGTATTGTTGGTTTAATTCTCACAATTATTGCGATGAATACAAAATATTACAAGTTATTGTCTGATAGATATATGAATGGAGTAAGCGAGCCATTGCCAGAAGCGGAATTGGCATAAAGTTATTTCGTCATTGCGAGCCGCGCTCTTGCTTTTTGCGGCGAAGCAATCTCCAACATAATTATGGGATTGCTTCGTCGGGAAGAACGCCCTCCTCGCAATGACGGGAAAAATAAAGGAGTTTTCATGCCTACACAAAAATCTGATTTTCCAAAAATTGGTTCACCTGCAACTCGTGCATTGGAAGCAGAAGGCTATACTCAACTCAAACAGTTGACTAAACTCAGTGAAGCAGAGTTGTTACAAATGCATGGGGTAGGTCCAAAGGCTGTGCGAATTCTGAAAGAAACGATGAAAGCACAAGGGTTATCTTTCAAAGAAGCCAAAACGGGGGAAAAGTTGAAGAAGAAAGGTTCAACTGTCAGCCGTACAGATGCTGTAGATAAATTTATGCTGGAGTTGAGTCACCCACTAAAGGCTGAGATAGAAGCGTTAAGGTCTATCATCAAAGGTGTGGATAAAGATATCAATGAAGAAATAAAATGGAAAGCACCATCTTTCAATTACAAAGGTGAATATTTGGTGACGTTTAATTTGCGCGATACAAGACGAATTCATCTTGTTTTTCATAACCCGATGATTGCAAAAGTTAAAAGTGATTTACTGGAAGGCGATTATAAAGATAGGCGTATGACTTATTTTTCAAACATGAAAGATATCAAAGCGAAGCAAACTGCTTTTGTAAAAGCGATTAAAGATTTAATTAAATTGCAAAAATAGGAAAAGAGAAATGGATAAAACGATTCGCACTCACTTTGATAACATCCGTTCAGAAGACCCACAAGCACAAAATAAAGCCTACTATGCTTTGATTGAAAAAACAGATAAACCTGTGGATTGGGCTTATGAAATTTGGGATGAATTATTGGATGGATTGAACCATAGAGATAATCATGTGCGCGCGATTTCATCTCAAGTTTTAGTGAACCTTGCAAAAAGTGACCCGAAAGAGAAGATGCTCAAAGATTTTGGCAAATTATTAGAGGTAACAAAAGATGAAAAATTTGTGACAGCACGGCATTGTCTGCAATCACTTTGGAAAGTTGGCGTAGCGGGGAAAAAGCAACAAAAAGTTTACATAGAAGGTGTGGAAAAAAGATATAAAGAATGTGTCAAAGAAAAGAATGCTTCTTTGATTCGTTATGATATTTTGGTTTCGATGAAGAATGTTTATAATGAAGTCAAAGATGAAACAATTAAAGAAAAAGCATTGGCTTTGATTGAAACTGAAAAAGATGTAAAGTATCAAAAGAAATATAAAACGGTTTGGAAAGAATAAAATTTGTAAAGGCAATACGCCTTTGTTTCAAACAGCAGGTGACTTAAGTCTAGTTACCTGCTGTTTGCATATATAATTACAAACAATTCAAACCTAAGGAGCATCTCATGCAAAAAGAAATTATCTTCACAGAAAAAACACCTGCTGTTGTTGGACCTTATTCGCAAGGTGTAAAAGCAGGCAACTTGTTATTTACAGCGGGGCAAATTGCATTGAGTCCATCCACTGGCAAAATGGTGACAGGTTCCGTAGCCGAAGAAACCGAACAAGTGATGCAAAACTTACAAGCCGTGTTGCAAGCGGCTGGCACAAGTTTTGAACATACAGTCAAAGCCACCGTGTTGTTAGGCGATATGAGTTATTTTGCAGAAATGAATCAAGTGTACGGAAAATACATGGGTGATAAACCGCCTGCTCGTACTACATATCAGGCAGGGGCTTTGCCTTTGGGCGCAAAAGTAGAAATTGAGTTGGTTGTGATTGTTGATTAACAATGTTCGGTGCAGGCTGAAGCCCTGCCTCCGTTCATGAAAGCCCCTACGGGGCTAAGTCCGAAGGACTTTTTTGTACTGAGCGAGGGATTTATCCCGATGCGATGCAGAAACAAAATTACTCAAAAGGTCTATTGTATGAAAAAACCGATTCTCTTTCTTATCAATGAAAATAAAGACATCCTAAAAAACTTAACTGCACTAATTGAAAAAAAATTCCAACCCGAATATCAAATCACAACTGCCGCATCAGGTGAAGAAGCGTTGGCACAAGTACAAATCTATATTAATCAAGAAGATGACGTTGCCTTATTCTTAGCCCATCAACAAATGCCGCACATGAATGGCATGAAATTCTTAATCGAAGCTAGCCGTTATTATCCACATGCTCGAAAAATTTTGCTTTCAGATTTTGCAGATAGTGAAAGTGCAATTCGTAGCATTAACGAAGTGGGCATAGACCGTTACCTTGTGCAACCCATTAACAACCCCGAAGAAAATTTATACCCCGCACTAAATGATTTACTTGATTCATGGCAAGCCGATGTTCGATTGCCAACCATGCAAGTAAAAGGAATCATGAACAATCAAGCCGCACGCATTCGTGATAATTCAAATCTTCGTCACGCCGCAGAAATTGTGGCACTCTCAGGCATTGGAGATTTAATGGTCATCAATCAAGATGGTGATTTTGTCGGCGTATTATCCGAAGGTGATATTCTGCGCGCCGCATTGCCCAATGCCGAAGAAATTCTTGAAGAAGGCGGCACATTGCTTGATGCCTATCATCTTTTTTTGCGAAAAGGGCAAGCACTTTCCGAAAGACCTATCATGCCGCTTGTGATTCATAACCCGCTAGTGTTACACCCCGATGACCATGTTGCCAAAGCCGCAACAATTTTAATTAATTTACAAATTCGACGTTTGCCCGTTGTAGAAAATGGTCGTTTGCTCGGCACGGTTTCACGCGCAAATATTTGTCAGGCAGTGGTAGGGGGTTGGTAATGATTCCAAGTCGCCAAGTTTTAGTTGAAGCCGAAGCAGAAAATAAAAAATTAGGTCACGAAAATTTTGGATTTTTATCCGCTTCACACGGCTTCATGCCAACTTCACAACCCAGTTTGAAATTGACATCACCTCAACATGCGATTTGGGATGAGATGGCTTCTCAATTACCTGAGATGTTTCGCACGGTCACATTACGCTTCAAACTTGACCGTATGCCTGTTCTCTCAGCCCAAGCCGATTCTTTACCTGACGCAGATTTGTTGCGCGCCTCTGCCATCTTCGGAATTTTTGCACACGCCTATCATTATGTGCAACCTGACCCTTACGAAAAGATTCCTGATTCGATTCAAAAGCCGTGGAATGAAATCAGCAAACGACTTGAACAACCTGCTCCCAATTTATCTTTTATAGATTTGAACGCATACAACTGGCGATACATAAATCCAAATGTAGCAGACCCAATGCGAATGGAAAATTTATCTTTATTGATTCCAATTTTAGGCAATGAAGATGAACGCCGTTTTCAGATGACCCCCACTGAAATGATGGGGCGGTTTTCGCCCGTAGTGGAGTCTACGGTTCGGGTACAAGAAGCAGTTATCAGTCAAGATATTGAAGCGATTAAATCCGAATTGAGATTCATTTTATCTAAGTTGCAATCGCTTACTTATGATACGTTTATGAAAGTCAATCCAAATTCGTATCATCCATTGTATGTAAACCCTGTGGTGTGGGGCAAAACGGTTGCGCCATTGGCAACGCCGTTTCAAACCGAAGGCGGAATTCCCGGACCGAGCGGCACTGCCATTCCTGCATTTCAACTGCTGGACATTTTGTTTGGCAGAAATGTGTATGCCAGCAACATTGGCAAAGAAACGAATCATGCGCGTACTTGGTTTCCACGTCACTGGCGGAATTTTTTGGATGCCGTTGAAAAAATTTCTGTGGTTGATTTTGTAAAACAAGCAAACGATAAAAGTTTATCGGGCTTGTTTCAAACGGCAATGGATGCGTATGCAGGTGAAACAGGTTTATTGGGGCGGCATCGTTTGAAGACATACGGATTTTTAGATTTATCTTTCAAAGCGGGACGCAGCAAAACATTGGGTGGTTTTTCTGGCGCATTTGACGACCGCATGTGGGACAAAATGGATGGTGAGTTAGAACGTGCGCGGGCTGAGCGTTATGCACGCTACCCGCAAGTGACACATTTTGTGAATGTGAAAGATGTAAGTGATGTGCGAGTTGAAAATGAAAAATGGGTAAAACAAATTACATTTGATGTGCAAGGCTTGGGATTATCTTGCCAGCCAGGTGACCGTTGTGCGATTTTGCCAGAGAATGACCCTGTGTTGGTACAAAAAACATTAGATGCATTAAACGCTTTAGGCGATGAACCGATTCAACTTAACACAGTTTGGCGTGAAGCCGTGAAATTAAGAGATGGATACGAGCAAGCAAAAATATTATCACTACGAACTTTGTTAACCTTTGGGCGTATTCGCCCGATATTGCGTGAAACTGCAAAAACTTTGTATGGCATTACTCATAACCAAACGTTATGGAAAATTTTAGAGGCACGCGCCGAAGACCAATGGGAATTGTGGGATTTATTAAATGTATTAAGCCAAAATGGGTTTGACCCGCGCCGTTTATGGAAAGCCGAAGCAGGTGAAGTAGAACGAATTTGCCGCATTGTGCCGCCTGAAACATTTCGTATTTATTCGATTGCTTCGATTGAGACAGATTCGCAAACGCAAGAATTAACATCCCTTCAATTAATGGTAGGTGGGTTAAATTATGAAACCCCTGCTACTGCTGTTTCAAACCATGCCCAAAGAAAAGGCGTTGGTTCGGGATACTTATCTCGTTTGCTTGATTCACAATCCAATAGCAGGCGTGTTTCGATTCGGTTATTACATCCGCCGCGTTTTAGTTTGCCAAAAGATTCATCTCAACCAATTGTGATGTTTGCAGGCGGAACAGGTTTGGCTCCATTTCGCAGTTTGATTCAAGCGCGAGTAAATGAATCCAGTGGCGAAAATTGGTTGTTCTTTGGCACACGCACCCCTGATGATTTGTATTACAGCGATGAACTTGAAGATTATGTAAACCAAAACAAATTACAAATCAGAGTTGCATTTTCACGAAGCGACAAACAAATTGAAATTAAAAAGAAGCGCTTTCATTTCAGCAATGGCAAACGCGGATACATTGATTCTGAAATGTTGCGCGAAGAAAATGCAAAAATAATTTACCAACTGATTCAAAACAAGGCGGTCTTTTACATTTGTGGTCATGCCGAATTTGCAAGCACGGTGATGAATGCCATCAAAAAAATACTTCATGGGCAAGGTCACGATGAAAATTCTGCTCAACAAATTTTATACAAGTTGGTCGGTGAAGACCGTTATTTGCAGGAAGTTTTCACAACCTATGCTGGTGCGCATTTTTCAAAATCGAATCTCATCCCTGCCTCACAAGTGATTTCACATAACAACGATGAAAATGGTTATTGGATGATAATTGATGGTCGTGTATATGATGTCGGTGAGTTTATACATTTACATCCAGGCGGATTAAAAATCATGCGTTCATACTCAGGCATGGATGCCACTGCCGCGTATCGCATGGTGCTTCATCAAGCCAATCCAGAAGTGGATGCTTTGTTAGCCATGTATGAAATTGGTGTGGTGCGCCGTTTAGATTTATCGCAAGGCTGGGGCGTTTCACTTTCGAACAATGGTTTGCAATTTATCACCTTGCAAGATGTTTATCGTTTATGGATTCGCTTTTTATATCAAATTGTTGAAATGGAAAATGCGCTCGCCAATGATTTTAGTGTTCGCTATGAAGCGATGACCTACAATGAAATTAATTCAGGGGTTGCACCTTCTGTGTATCGTCATCAACAATATTTGCAAAGCCATGCGCGTTTTCGGCGTGATTATCAAAACAAAATGTTTGGCGAACCACTTCATCAACTTTGGTTAATCACTGCTAGTTTGTGCGATGAAAAAGCATCTGCCGATTGGATGCAAAAACAAATTGCTCAAATTCAAAACTCAACCTTAGCAAAACAATTTTTGGCGCATGAAGAATCACTTAATAAAAAATTACATCAACCAGATTCTGATTTAGAATCGGATTGTGCTTTGCTTGAAACTGCCGATAAGAAATTTCTGCATCAACTCAAAATGAAATTAAGCGAAGGCATACTCATATTTGAAAAATACGAATCCAAAACTTTACAACATGGTCGCAAGGATTTAATGCACATATTAAAGTCAATACCAAATGTTTTGACAAATTACCTTGAAACCTTTGCTCGCTGACAAACCCGCTTCTTACCTGCGGATAGTTGATTCTGTTTTCTGATAACATCGTCATTGCGAGGGCGATGTTCTTCTCGCCCGAAGCAATCTCATGTTTAAGTTGGAGATTGCTTCGCCACAAAGAACAAAAGCGTGGCTCGCAAAGACATAAGGAGAATAAAATGAAAATCCATTTAATTGACGGCACATACGAATTATTCCGCGCACATTTTGGTGCTCCACCGAAAAAATCCATGAGTGGACAAGAAGTAGGCGCAACATTAGGATTAATCCGCAGTTTGTTGATGCTGTTGCAAACCGAAGGCGTGACTCATGTGGCTGTGGCATTTGACCATGTGATTGAGTCATTTCGCAATAAGATGTATGCAGGTTACAAAACCAGTGAAGGCGTTGACCCTATTATTTTGAATCAATTTGAGATTGCTGAAAAAGCAGTCGCTGCGTTAGGTGTGCCTGTTTGGTCAATGGTTAAGTTTGAAGCGGATGATGCGATTGCTACTGCAGTCACAAAATTCAAAAAAGAAAAATCTGTAGAGCAAGTCATCATCTGTTCTGTAGATAAAGATTTAACTCAAATGGTAGAAGGCAAGAAAGTCATTTGTTGGGATAGACGACGTGAAATCCTTTTGGATGAAAAAGGCGTGATTGAAAAATTTGGCGTGAAACCAGAATCGATTCCAGATTATCTTGCTTTAGTAGGCGACTCAGCGGATGGCTACCCCGGCATCAAAGGCTGGGGAGAAAAATCTACATCAGCTATTTTGGCGAAATATAAACATATCGAATCTATTCCCAAAGACCCAAAGAAAATTCCTTTGAGTTTGGGGCGTGCAACAACTCTCTTAGAAAATCTTCAAGCAAATTATAAAGATGCTTTGTTGTTTAGAGAATTATCTACTTTGAGACAAGATGTGCCATTAAAAGAAAGTTTAAAAGATTTGGAATGGAAAGGCGCAACTGAAAAGTTTAAGAGAGTGTGTGTGGAGTTGAGAGAAGGAAGAATTGTTGAAAGAGTGAAGAAGTGGCAAGTGTGAAGTTGTACAAAAATTCATTTCCGAGTGGTAGATAAATCAGATTGAATTTCGTTTTGCTCATCAAGCCAATTCTTTATTTGTAAGTCGTAAGAATCAATTACTAATATGTTTTCATCACTCCAACTAAAAAGAGTTGTATCAATTTCCATTTGAGTTTTAATTAAAATCATCAGTTTACAGTTTTTTGTTTTACTTGCATTTAGCAATTTACGCTTGGAAATTTCAAGGCTTTCCCCTTGTTTTTGGATTTTGACTGAAACAGGAGAATTATTTATATAGTCTTTTAAGAATCCATCAATGCCACTGTTTCGTTCTACTGGAACCGCATCAATTGCTTTCAATATTGTTCTTTCGTAATCAGACTTATCCAAATAACCTTCTTCACCAATGGATAATAATTGTGATTCGCTTTTTGTTAGTTCTATTAGTCTTTTATTGCTTAATTCAACTGCATCTTTTGAAATATCAATACCAATATATTGTCTTCCCATTATTTTTGCTGAAACCAAAGTTGTTCCGCTTCCACAAAAGGGGTCAAGAACACAATCGCCTTTTTCTGTGGAAATTTCAATTATCCTTTCCAATAACAAAATTGGCTTTTGAGTTGGATAACCAATCCGTTCCTTTGCCTTCGGATTTAGAAAAGGAATATTCCAAACATCTGAAAGTGGAACGCCACGTTTTTCTTCACCTAAAACTGTATTACCTTCTTCATCTCGCATGTAAGTAACTTTTCCGATGTCATTCCTGACTCTAGCCTGCAAAATCTGATCAATGTTTGTAGTTGGCGAATAATCTGTGTAAATTGTATTAAATTTGAAGTTTTCTGTTTTACTATAAAAATAAATTGTTTGATGAGAATTCAATAAACCTTTTTTTGAATTAGACCATCTTTTGTAAGACCAAATAATTTCACTTTGAAAATTCTCTTCACCAAAAACTTTATCTAATAGAATTCTCAAGTGATGCGATGCTGATTTATCACAATGCAAGAAAATGCTGCCTGTCTCTTTTAGTATTCTTTGGCATTGAATTAGCACACTCTCAATAAAAACCAAATATTCTTGTAAAGATGACCACTTGTCTTCAAAAGAAAATTCTGTCGAATTATCTCTTGTCAATAAAGAGTGAGTTTTTTGTGTAAAGAATGGTGGGTCAAGATAAACCAAATCAACACTTTCATGAGAAAGTGTTTTTAGTATTTCTTGACAATTACCTTGTAAAACTTTCATTTACGCATCCTTTTATTTTCTTTTGCAATATCTACAAGGATTTTTTGAAGATTAACGCCAGTGCGAACAAGAACATAATTCCAGGCTTCATCACCCACATAATATTTCCCTCCAACACCTCGATACATCGTCTTCATCATTTCCTGTACTTTAATAGACTGGGATCGGTTGGGATAATAAAACATTACCCTAATAGGTTTATAGCCTTCTGATTTAATGGCTTGAATTCTAGAATGCTCCTTTGTTATGTGGTCACCATCAGTAGTGGCATCACGCCACTTAATTTCAATTGCGTCTTTGTTAATCAAGCAATCAATTTCAAACTCTTTGGGTTTTTTACCAATTGTATTCTTAATCCTTTTGCGAGTAGCCCGTGGGTATTTTTCTTGAAAACATAAAAGGGTTGCTCTTTCAAGAAAAGACCCAGCGTTATTATAAAGAAAACGACCTTTGTTTTGATACATGTCTATTAATTCCCCTTCTTCATCTGTAATACCAAGAACTTGATAAATCAAGAAATGAGATTTATCGTCTTCTTTCATTTCTTTAACGCGATTTACCATCTTTACTTTTAGTTTTTCAGAGTATGATGCCGCTAATTCACGAATTTTATCTTTAATTGACATATCTATACTTTCTCCAATAATCCAACATTATACCTTTATCTGTTCATGGAATCTCATTCACATCATACGGTATAACTTGGTAATAGCTACGCACTCAACGCCGTATCAATATCCCAAAGAATATCTTCAATATCTTCTAGCCCTACAGACAAACGAATAAAATCTGGGCTAACACCTGCGGCGATTTGTTCTTCTTCCGAAAGTTGTGAATGGGTTGTGCTAGCAGGATGAATCGCCATAGATTTCACATCACCTAAATTTGCTACATGACTAAATAATTGTAGATTGTTAATGAAGCGTGCGCCTGCTTCTTTTCCGCCATGAATCCCGAATCCAAGCATTGCGCCTGAACCTTCGGGGAGATATTTTTTTGCTTTTTCGTAATCGGGATGACTTGCTAAACCTGAATATGTGACCCACTTAATTTTTGGATGACTTTCTAAAAATTCTGCAACGCATTGTGCGTTTTTACAATGTTGTTCTATGCGTAAGGATAAAGTTTCAAGTCCTTGCAAGAACCACCATGAAGCAATGGGTTGTTGACATGTGCCAAAATCACGTAAGATGCCTGCACGTGCTTTCGAAATAAATGCAGTTGGACCAAAATCGTCAGCGTAAACAACATGATGATAAGCAGGATCAGGCTCAACGAAGTTTTTGAAGCGTCCGCTTTTTTTCCAATCAAAATTTCCTTTATCAATAATCACGCCACCAATTGCAGTGCCATGTCCACCGATAAATTTTGTTGTGGAATGAGTCACAATATCCGCACCCCATTCAAACGGACGACACAAATATGGCGTAGCAAACGTGTTATCAATCATTAACGGAATTGAAAATTCTTTTGCAATGGCGGCAACTTCTTCAAATGGAAAAACATTCACGAGTGGATTACAAATCGTTTCACCATAAATAATTTTTGTATTCGGTTGAATCGCACGTCTAAAATTTTCAGGATCTTTGGGGTCAACCAATGTTACCTGAATACCTAACTTTGGAAATGTATATTTAAATTGTGTAACCGTGCCACCATATAAAGTGGCTGGTGCAACAATATGGTCACCTGCTTCACAAATTGTAAGAATCGCAGTGGCTTGCGCGGCATGACCTGAACTTGTTTCAAGTGCACCAATGCCACCTTCTAAACTCGCAATACGTTCTTCAAAAACATTTGTGGTTGGGTTAGAGATGCGCGTATAAATGTGACCCGTTTCTTGCAAAGCAAAAAGTCTTGCGGCACGTTCTGTATTTTGTAAGTTATATGCGGCGGTCTGATAAATTGGAACAGCACGGCTTCCAGTTGCAGGGTCAACTTCATAACCTGCATGTAATTGTCTCGTTGTAAAACCAAATTTGCGAGAGTTATCCATTGTTGATGCTCTCTTTCTTAATTGAATTAGGTTTGATTGGAATCTCATTCAAATCAAATGGCATGTTTTGATACACATAATAATTTAACCAATTTGAATACAATAAATTGGCATGTCCACGCCAACGCACGTTGGGAGTTTGTGTTGGGTCATCATTCGGATAATAATTTTTTGGAACATGAATCGGCAAACCTTTATTTACATCGCGGTCATATTCGGCTTTGAGAGTCAATGGGTCATATTCAGAATGACCTGTGACGAAAATATGTCTGCCATCTTTTGAACCTACGATGTAAATCCCCGCTTCTTCTGACTCCGCTAATACTTGTATCTCGTCTATTTGAGCAATATCTTCGCCTCGAATTTCTGTATGCCGAGAATGTGGCGCGAGAAAAATATCATCGAACCCACGCATTAAATTTTCATTCGGTGCTAAATTTTGATGTTCAAACACACCGAACATCTTGCGAGGTAAATCATATTTTGGGATTCCATAACGATGATATAACGCCGCTTGTGCTCCCCAACAAATATTGAAAGTTGATTCAACATTTGTCTCAGCCCAATCAAAAATTTTCCTGAGTTCATCCCAATAATCTACTTCTTCAAATGGCATTTGCTCCACAGGTGCACCTGTGACGATTAAGCCATCAAATTTTTCTCTTTTGATTTCATCAAACGTGACGTAATGTTTTAACAAATGCTCAGCCGATGTATTTTTTGATTCATAAGAAGCAGTGTGAATTAAAGTCACATCCACTTGCAAAGCCGAATTGGAAAGCAAACGTAACAATTGCGTTTCGGTGATAACTTTCGTGGGCATCAGATTCAGAATCGCCACACGTAAAGCACGAATGTCTTGATGTGATGCGCGTTCTTCATCCATCACGAAAATATTTTCGCGCTCAAGAATAAAACGAGCAGGAAGTGTAGTTGGAATTTTTACAGGCATGGGTTTATTGTTCCCCTCTCCCAATTTGGGAGAGGGGATAGGGGTGAGGGTTAAGCAAGCGCTTGGTCTAAATCCCAAAGAATATCGTCAATATCTTCGAGACCAACACTCAAACGAATGAAATCAGGTTTTACGCCTGCAGTGATTTGTTGTTCTTCAGTCAATTGACTGTGTGTAGTTGTAGCAGGATGAATGGCAAGACTCTTTGCATCACCCACATTAGCAAGGTGACTAAACAGTTGCAAGCTATCAATGAATTTTTTGCCTGCTTCCAAACCACCTTTGATGCCAAATCCCAAAATTGCACCTGCACCTTTTGGTAAATATTTCTTGGCACGTTCATAATCAGGATGGCTTTTAAGTCCGGGATATGTGACCCAAGTAACTTTTGGATGTTTTTCCAAATACTCAGCCACGGCTTGTGCATTTTGTACATGACGTTCTATACGAAGGCTGAGAGTTTCCAACCCTTGAATCGTTTGCCATGCATTGAATGGAGATTGGCATGCGCCAATATCACGCAACACATGCACACGTGCTTTGATTGCAAATGGCGGCAAACCAGCACCAGTAAGTGTGGAATACACTAAACCATGATACGAAGGGTCTGGTGTGTTGAAGTTTTCAAACTTGCCATTGCTCCAATCATAATTACCACCATCCACAATGATGCCGCCAATCGAAGTGCCATGTCCGCCGATAAATTTTGTTGTGGAATGAACAATTACATGCGCACCCCATTCAAACGGGCGGAAGAGATAAGGGGTTGCCAAAGTATTATCAATCAACAAAATTAATTGATGTTTCTTGGCAATATCTGCAACTTCTTCAAACGGGAAGATGGCAATATCAGGGTTTCCTAAAGTTTCACCGTAAATCACTTTGGTATTGGGCTTAATCGCCGCTTCAAAATTCTTCGGGTCAGTTGGGTCAACAAATGTGACTTCGATTCCTAACTTCGGCAAAGTATATTTGAACTGATTGTATGTACCCCCATATAAGCGTGACGATGAAACAATATGGTCACCAGCATTGAGCAAAGTAAACAATGCTTGTGCTTGCGCGGCATGTCCAGAACTGGTTGCCAAACCTGCTACACCACCTTCGAGTGAAGCAATGCGTTGTTCTAACACATCCGTTGTGGGATTCATAATGCGCGTATAAATATTCCCCAACTCTTTCAGCGCAAACAAATTGGAAGCATGTTCAGTGCTTTTGAACTGATAACTCGTTGTTTGATACAACGGTACAGCACGGCTTCCTGTTGTGGGGTCGGGGTTATAACCCGCGTGTAACTGACGGGTTGCAAACCCTAAACTTCTTTCTTGAATTTCGATAGCCATTGGTAAACTCCTCTTGAAATTTTTTTAAATAAAATCCGCCTATCAGAAGAGTTAATTTTTCAAGCGCTTAAAAAAATAACCTCTTCTGAAAGTACAAGAAGAGGCATACGTCTATACCGTCCTCTCATCTTCCAGATATGAATAGCGATTGCTATTCTTATTTGCCGAATTTGGCACCATAACTTTCGTCTGGTTGCCGAAGCATCAAAGGGTCGGTCCCTCCGCTTCTCTGGATAAGAGCGAATATTTAATTTCGCAGTTTATATCATAGCGAATCCTATTATGTCAATACCCAAATGGGTAATCTTTTACAACAAACCTTCATTCACTAATAACTCAGCATTATAGATAGAACCACCAGCCGCGCCACGTATCGTATTATGCGATAAAACAACAAACTTAATATCTAAGATTGAATCTTTTCTCACACGACCAATGACTGTTGACATACCTTTACCTGTTAACCTATCTAATCTTGGCTGAGGTCTATCCGCTTCTTCTCTTACGCTGATAACTGGTTGCGGACTCGACGGCAATTCTTTCGCCTCGGCTGGGGCTTGATAACTGCTCAAGGTTTGCAAAACAGTTTGAATGTCAGATGGAGGCGAAGAAAATTCAACACTTGTGCATACAGTATGCCCATCTAATACTGCTACGCGATTCGTATGTGCTGAAAATTTTATATCTGCTAAATCAATTTGATTATTGTTTAATTTTCCAAGCATCTTGCGTGGTTCCCATTCCACTTTTTCTTCTTCACCACCATTACCAACATTCGGGATGATGTTATCCATAATATCCATAGACGAAATGCCAGGATAACCCGCACCCGAAAGTGCTTGCAGAGAAACTGCAAAAACTTTTTTCACGCCAAATGTATCATCCAATGCTTTGAGCGCGATAGTTAAACCTGTGCTTGTGCAATTCGGATTGGTGATAATACATCCGCTCCAATTTTTATTTTTTCTCTGCTCTTTGACAAGATGAATATGATTCGCATTTACCTCTGGAAGTAACAATGGCACATCTTCACCACGCCGATATGATGAAGCATTGGAACAAACAGCTGAACCTGCTTTTGCAAATTGTGGTTCAAGGTCTTTGGCAACTTCATTATGCAATGCCGAGAAAACAATTTTTGCTTGTACTGCTTCGGTTGTTGCAGGCACAATGACCATATCTTTTACATAATCAGGCATCGGCGAATCTAAAACCCAACGTGTGGCTTGCGAATATTTTTGCCCAGCCGATTTATCAGACGCGGCGAGTGCAACTACTTTGAACCAAGGATGATTATCTAACAACGAAATAAATCTCTGACCAACTGAACCTGTTGCGCCAAGAACTGCTACGGGAATGGGGGATGACATTGTGATTTCTCCTAATTTTTGTTTGTGTAAAATGTAAACAAGTAAACACGTACACAGGTACACATATTTACTTGTCTACCTATTTACCTGTGTACTTAACTCACTATCAACTCATGCAACGTTCTAACCGCATGTTCTGTATCTTTTGCATCTACTACTAAACTAATCGAAACCTCTGATGAGCCTTGTGCAATTGCGAGTACATTCACACCATTATTTCCAAGCTGACTAAAAACTTTTCCTGCCACGCCGGGCGTATGTCTCATACCAGCACCAACCACAGTCACAATCGAAACATCATCCGTTGACCAAACTCTGTCAATATCATCTTCTTCAATTTCAAGGGCAAATGTTTTTTCAAGTGCATTCAAAACATTGTCAGCAGTTTCAGATGGCACAGCAAAACAAATGGATTGTTCAGATGATGCTTGTGTAATCAATGGAACACTTGTTTTTGTAGATGCCACTGCACCAAATGCACGCGCCGCTACACCCGGCACACCTAACATGCCACGTCCTTCAATTGTCACCAACCTTTGTTTTTGAATCGCTGTTACCGCTTTTATCACATGCCCGTTCTTTTTTCCATTGGCAGTTAATCGCGTACCTGCATGGGTAGGATTAAACGTGTTGCAAATTCTTAATCCAATGCCTGCATCTACAACAGGTCTAATCGTTTTTGGGTGTAGAACTTTTGCACCATAATATGCTAACTCCGCAATTTCTCCATAACTAATTTCAGATAATGTTTTTGCAGATGAAACAATGCGTGGGTCTGTGGTCATCACGCCATCTACGTCTGTCCAAATCCAGACTTCGTTTGCAGGCAATACAGAACCAATAATAGCGGCGGAATAATCGCTTCCTCCTCGACCTAAAGTTGTTACTGTACCCTCAGCATTTGCTCCAATGAAGCCTGTGGTGATGACAATATTTCCTTCATCCAATAATGGATTTAATAATGCTTGTGTTTTTTCTTTTGTCGTTAAGAAATCAGGATGTGCATTTTGAAAATTTGAATTAGTGACTATAAATTCTGTTGACTCGATTCCTTTGGCTTTGATTCCTGCCTCAATAATTACTGCTGTTAATAATCTCAAACTCATTCTTTCTCCAAGTGAAGCAACTGCATCCAATGCACGTGGACTTGCTTCACCGAGAACTTGAATCGCATTACATAAATTGACAAAGATTTCAATTAATGCATTGATTTCTTTTTTTGTTTCTTCAAGCAATGATTGATTTTTTATCAATGCCTCTGCCGCAGAAAAATGTTTTTCTCGCAATTTTGATTCGGCATCATGTGCATCGGTCGGATGATTCGCCGAATCCAATAACAAATTTGTCACGCCAGCCATTGCAGAAGTCACCACCACAATGCGACTCCAATCTTTCTGTGCATCACGAATAATTTGTGTGGCACTTTTCAATGCATCTGCTGAGCCAACAGATGTTCCTCCGAATTTCATTACTAATGTTTTTTGTTTCATAATTTTTCTCCTAAATTCCCCTCTCCTTTTTAGGAGAGGGGTTGGGGTGAGGTAAACAAAAACGCCTCGCGTGTTCCGCGAGGCGTTATGTGTTTTGACTTAACCTAAAATTCGGTCACATCATCCCAAACACAAAATCCCTCACGGAGAGCCGAGAGGTAGTAGTGGTCATGGTACCCAAGCCGTGCTTGGCATTGTTGATGTGACAGTTCATAATTGGGCGGTATTCTACTACTAATGTTAAATGTGTCAAGAGTTTAAGTATATGATTTTATTATTACTTATACTATGGAGACTTTAGTTCTTTATCTTCTATGCCTAAAGATTTTTTCAGTTGTTTAGTAAACCAAACAGAAACAACTTCTAAAGATGCTTTTGTTTGCCACGAAAAAAAACTTGTAACGATTGTAAACGCAATCATTACAGTAACAGGTACATCTTTTAATGTTATAGTTGCATCTCCGAACGCTACTCCAAGATTAAATAAAACAAAAATCAGTGCTAATGAGATGAAAGGTGCTTCAATGTTACGAGCAAACAGCAACAATATATTCCGCTTTTGAAGTATTCCTTCTCCCATTTTATACATGCCATATCCAATATTTTGCGCAATGGATGCAAAGAATGCCCAAAATACAACTTCAAGCCATTTTTTTCGTTCATCTTCCCAAAAAGAAAAATTTTCTAAGCTTCCCCCATGTATATTCCAATAATATACACCTAATGCAATTAAAATCCCTAAACTAATTAACATATATATAAACCCTACAACGAAATCCGAAGTATCCATTTTTTCTTTTGTAGGTTCGTGATTTGCGGTCTTGGTTTTCATGTTTCCTCCAAATTCAGAGTGTATTGATATAAATACTATAGCATGCTTGTCAAGCCCTCTTAATAAAGATTGAAGCCGAATCCTACATTTCCCCCTTGACGAATTTCCGAAAGTGCCTATAATCGTGCGAAATATCACCAACAAATGAACATCTTATTGTCCCTCTCCCTTATTACCATCCTTATTGTAGTCCTCATTATTGAAGGATTATTTTCGGTTAGGATGGCAACGGTGAGAGTGAAGAAATAAACACACTTACGTAAACGCAAAGAGCCGCCTAACCGAAGGCGGCTCTTTTGTTATCAAAATTTATAAGACCTGACAGGTTTTCAAAACCTGTCAGGTCTAAAAAGGAAAAGACATGCGCTCAGATACAGTCAAAAAAGGTTTTGATAAAGCCCCTCATCGTGCATTGCTTCGTGCCACAGGTTTGCAAGATGAAGATTTCAACAAGCCATTTGTCGCCATCGTCAATTCGTATGTAGATGTTGTGCCAGGTCATGTGCATTTGCAGGATTTTGGCAAACTCGTCAAAGAGGCAGTGCGTGCGGCTGGATGCGTGCCATTTGAATTTAATACTATTGGTGTAGATGATGGCATTGCAATGGGTCACATGGGGATGAAGTACTCGCTTCCTTCTCGCGAACTAATTGCTGACTGCGTAGAGACCATGATTGAAGCCCACAGGTTTGACGCGATGGTTTGCATCCCAAACTGTGACAAAATTGTGCCTGGCATGTTACTTGCCGCAATGCGAGTCAACATCCCGACCATTTTTGTATCTGGTGGCGCCATGAAAGCAGGCATGACTCCCGAAGGCGAAACGATAGATTTGATTTCAGTATTTGAAGGCGTGGGGGCATTCTCAGCAGGTAAGATAGATGAAAAAAGATTAACTACATTAGAAAAATTTGCATGTCCATCTTGTGGTTCTTGCTCTGGCATGTTCACAGCCAACTCAATGAATTGTTTGATGGAAGTTCTTGGTTTGGCTTTACCTTATAACGGCTCCGCTTTAGCAAAGACTCCCGAACGGGAAGCATTAGCAAAACAAGCCGCTGGTCAAATTGTGACATTGATTGAAAGAGACATCAAGCCGCGAGATATTGTCACAGCCGAAGCAATTGACGATGCCTTTGCATTAGATATGGCAATGGGTGGTTCATCGAATACTGTTTTACATACTTTAGCATTAGCAAACGAAGCAGGGGTAGATTATCCATTAGAAAGAATCAATGCAGTAGCAGATAAAGTACCGCATATTTGTAAAGTAAGCCCAGCGGGCAAATGGCACATGGAAGATGTGCATCGTGCAGGTGGAATCCCTGCCATCTTAAATGAAATTCAGTGGGGAACAGGCATGTTGCATTTTGACCGTATCACTGTCACTGGAAAAACATTAGGCGAATCGATTCATGGGGTGGATATCAAAGATGAAGAAGTGATTCGCAGATATGACAATGCTCATTCTAAAAAAGGCGGTTTATCTATTTTATTTGGCAACCTTGCACCCAAAGGTGCAGTTGTAAAAGTAGGTGGTGTAAGTGAAGCGATGATGAAGTTTGAAGGACCTGCTGTAATTTTTGAATCACAAGAAGAATGTATGGCAGGAATACTTGCTGGAAAAGTTAAAGCAGGTGATTGTGTTGTTGTGAGATATGAAGGTCCAAAAGGTGGACCGGGGATGCAAGAAATGTTATCGCCGACATCCGCAATTATGGGGCAAGGACTTGGCGATAAAGTTGCATTAATCACTGATGGAAGATTCAGCGGTGGAACTCGTGGCGCATGTATTGGTCATGTATCACCAGAAGCGGCGGCGGGCGGACCAATAGCAGCACTCAAGGCTGGGGATATTATCCAAATTGATTTGGTAGCACGCAGTTTGAATGTCAAATTAAGTGAAGCGGAAATTAAGAGTCGGCTTGAAGCGTTGCCGGAGTTTAAATCTAAAACAACATCGAAATGGTTAAAGAGATATTCGCATTTCGTCACGAGTGCCGATACTGGCGCGGTGTTGGAAAGTTAAAGGAGAGAGAATGAAATTAAAAGGTGCAGAAATTGTTTGGGAATGTTTAGTGCGCGAAGGTGTGGAAGTTGTGTTTGGCTACCCCGGCGGCGCGAACATGCCAATTTATGATGCGATGTTGAATTACCCGGTGCATCATGTGTTGGTGCGACATGAACAAGGCGCTTCACACATGGCGGATGGATACGCTCGTGCTTCGGGGAAAGTTGGTGTGGCGATGGCGACATCAGGTCCGGGTGCAACAAATTTGGTGACAGGTATTTGTACCGCGATGATGGATTCGGTTCCAGTTGTATTTATTACGGGTCAAGTTGCGGCACATTTAATTGGTGGTGATGCGTTTCAAGAAACAGATGTAACTGGCATTACGTTGCCAATTACAAAACATAATTATTTGGTGACGCGGGCAGATGAAATTGCCGACACGATTCGCGAAGCATTTTATATTGCTCAAAGCGGACGACCAGGACCTGTGTTAATTGATATTTGTAAAAATGCACAAGTTGAGTCTTGTGAGTTTATTTATCCTGAAGAAGTGAAGTTACCGGGCTATCAACCTATGATGCGCTCGCCAAAGAATTTATTAGACCAAGCAGTTGAATTAATTGAAAAAGCAAAGAAGCCGATTATTTTATGCGGGCATGGTGTTTTGCAATCCAAAGCCGAAGAAGAGTTGATGCAATTCGCAGTAAAGACTCAAACTCCAGTAGCAAGCACATTATTGGGTTTGGGGGCATTCCCTGCCTCGCATGAATTAAGTTTGGGCATGATGGGGATGCACGGTGAAGTGCATACGAATTTAGCAATTCAAAATTCGGATTTGGTATTGGCATTTGGTATGCGCTTTGATGACCGCGTGACTGGCACGTTGAAAACATATACGCCGAAAGCAAAAAAGATTCATATTGAAATTGACCCATCTGAAATTCATAAAAACGTTTTTGTAGATGTTCCTTTGGTCGGTGATTTGAAAACTGTTTTACGAGATTTGATTCCATTGGTGGATGAGTATGAACACGAAGAATGGAAGCAGGAGATTAATCAATGGAAAGCCGAAGGCGATGCTCGTAGCATTATGAATTGGGAAGAAGATGGCAAATTATATGTGGCTCATCTCATTGCTGATATTTGGAAAGCAACCGATGGTAATGCAATTGTCACAACGGATGTGGGGCAACATCAGATGTGGGCGGCACAATATTACTTTTTAGAAAAACCGAATCGTTGGCTTACTTCTGGTGGGGCAGGGACGATGGGCTTTGGTTTACCTTCGGCTATTGGCGCATGGTTTGCGGCGAAAGACCAAGAGATTTGGGCAGTGGCTGGTGATGGTGGTTTTCAAATGACTGCCGCAGAGTTAACAACTGCTGTGCAAGAAAATGCAAATGTCAAAGTGGCGATTATGAATAATCAATACTTAGGCATGGTGAGGCAATGGCAAGAATTTTTCTTTGATAAAAGATATTCGGCTGTGAATATGCTCACACCGGACTTCGTCAAATTGGCTGAGGCGCATGGCGTGCCTGCTCGGAGAGTCACCAAGCGTGAGGAAGTGAATGAAGCGATTGAATGGGCGAGAAAGACTCAAGGTCCAGTGGTGCTTGAATTTAGAGTCGAGCAAGAAGAAGCGGTCTATCCGATGGTGCCACAAGGCGCGGCACTGCATGAAATGATTCAAAGACCTGTAAAAGCATGACCGCAGACGGCGGACGATAGACCGTAAGTAGTAATTAATGGTCAGTCGTCGGCGGTCTGCCGTCAATTGTAGGAAAGAGAAATGATAGGAGTTAATAAGAATGAATTACACATTTATCGCATTAGTTGAGAATAAACCTGGCGTGTTGAATAGAATTGCTTCGTTGTTTCGGCGTAGAAATTTCAATATTGAGTCATTGGCGGTTGGGAAAACAGATAACCCCGAAGTATCTCGCATGACGGTTGTGGTTCACTGCCCGAATGGAGATATGGATGCGCATCGCATCGAATCAAATTTATATAAGTTAGTAAATGTGATTGATGTGCAAGATGTGACTCATCAACCAACTGTGACGCGCGATTTGGCGTTGATAAAAGTACAAGTTGGTCCAGAACGCCGTGCCGAAGTGAATGGACTTGCTGAAATCTTTCGCGCGCGCATTGTGGATGTGGCAGTTGATTCGGTCATTGTAGAAATTACTGGCACAGAAGACAAGATTGAAGGCATGATTGAATTGCTTCGTCCGATTGGTATTGTTGAAATGGTTCGCACGGGCAAAGTTTCGATGACGCGCGGCGTGAATGATGGTGTGCGCCGTATGCCCGGTGTAAATGGCAATCGTTATGATGAGTTAAGTCAAATGGCAGAGATGATGCCGTAAATAAACTCGTTGGTCGAGTAGAGCGATTGTTCTTATCGCTCGTATCGAGACCAACAAGTTTTGTAAAAATAAAAAATAATTTGTAAACGCTGTGGTCTCGATACGTTCCTCACTATCGCTCGGAACTACTCGACCACCGAATGTATAAAAAACTAGGAGAATACAAAATGGCAAAAATTGATTTTGGTGGTGTGGAAGAAGAAGTTGTAACACGTGATGAATTTCCACTTGAAAAGGCGCGTGAAGTTTTAAAAAATGAAGTGGTGGCTGTGCTTGGTTATGGTGTACAAGGTCCGGCGCAAGCATTAAACATGCGTGATAACGGAATCAAAGTAATTGTTGGTCAACGTGAAGGCACAAAAAATTGGGACAAAGCCATTGAAGATGGTTGGGTGCCAGGCGAAACATTATTTTCAATTGAAGAAGCGGCGGAAAAAGGAACTGTCATTCAGTATTTATTATCTGATGCTGGTCAACGTTCGCAATGGTCAAAGATTGTGGAAAATTTGAATGAAGGCGATATGCTTTATTTCTCTCATGGATTTTCTGTCACTTTCAAAGAAGATACAGGTGTGATTCCTCCGCCTCATGTGGACGTGGCGCTGGTTGCTCCAAAGGGGTCTGGTCGTAGCGTGCGAACAAATTTCTTGGATGGTTCTGGAATCAATGCTAGTTTCGCGGTTCATCAAGATGCAACAGGAAAAGCAAAAGAAAGAACCATTGCATTAGGCATTGCTATTGGTGCAGGCTATTTATTCCCAACTACTTTTCAAAATGAAGTGTATTCAGATTTAACTGGTGAGCGTGGTGTGTTGATGGGTGCATTAGCCGGTGTGATGGAAGCACAATATACAGAACTTCGTAAACATGGACATTCTCCAAGTGAAGCGTTCAATGAAACCGTTGAAGAATTGACTCAATCATTGATTCGTTTGGTTGGTCAAAATGGTATGGATTGGATGTATGCCAATTGTTCCACTACTGCTCAACGTGGCGCATTAGATTGGAAGAATAAATTCCGTGATGCAGTTGCACCTGTGTTCAAGGATTTATATCAAAGTGTAGTGACTGGTAATGAAGCCAGAATTACTCTCGAAGCAAATAGTCAACCAGACTATCGAGAAAAGTTAGATAAAGAACTGGCTGAGATTCGTGACTCTGAAATGTGGCGAGCAGGTGCGGCGGTCAGGTCGTTGAGACCGGAGAATTGGAAGAAGGGATAAGTAGACAGGTAAACAAGTAGACACGGAAATAAGTTACGAGATACAAGTTACGAGTTACACCTGCTTACATGTATACCTGTTTCCTTGTGTACTTCTTTACTGAGAGGAAGACTTTATGACAAATCATAACTACGTTAAGATTTTTGATACAACTTTACGAGATGGTGAGCAATCTCCAGGTGCGACAATGACTTCGGCTGAGAAGTTGGAGGTAGCACATAACCTCGCACGTCTGGGTGTGGATATTATTGAAGCGGGATTCCCTGCCGCCTCACCGGATGATTTGGAAGCCGTCAGGCAAATTGCGGTTGAGGTGGGCAACCCAACTTCAAGTCAGAATGAAGCGAAAGTTCCAGTCATTGCGGGTTTGGCGCGTGCAAATAAATCTGATATTGATAAAGCATGGGAAGCCGTGCAACATGCAAAGCATCCGCGCATTCATACGTTTTTAGCAACATCGCCAATTCACATGAAACATAAATTGAAAATGGACCCAGAGGAAGTGGTTCAACGTGTTTCTGAAATGGTGGCGTATGCAAAAAGTTTTTGTGATGATGTGGAGTTTTCGCCAGAAGATGCGGGGCGTTCTGACCCAGAATTTTTGTATGTTGTTTTAGGTGAGGCGATTAAATCTGGTGCAACAACATTGAATATCCCTGACACAGTTGGTTACACAACGCCTGATGAATTTTACAAATTGATTGATGGCATTATCAAAAACACGCCGGGAATGCACGAAGGCATAACTGTTTCAGTGCATTGCCATGATGATTTGGGAATGGCAACTGCCAATACATTAGCAGGCATTCGTGCAGGTGCGCGCCAAGCCGAAGTGACCATAAACGGAATTGGTGAACGTGCTGGTAACACATCGCTTGAAGAAGTTGTGATGGCGTTGAAAACGCGCCACCCAGTTTTTAATTTGGAAACTGGAATAGATACAAAACAAATTTCGCGCATGAGCAAATTGGTGAGCAATTACACGGGCATGGTGGTGCAACCTAATAAAGCAATCGTTGGTGCGAACGCGTTTGCACATGAAGCGGGCATTCATCAAGATGGGATGTTGAAACATCAGACTACATATGAAATTATGCGCCCCGAAGATGTGGGTGTGAATCAAACCAAATTAGTTTTAGGAAAACATTCAGGTCGTCATGCGTTGCGAAATCGTTTGGCTGAAATGGGACATTCACTCGATGAAGTTGAATTGGATAAAGCCTTTGCACGCTTCAAAGAATTGGCTGATAGAAAAAAGGTCATCACTGATTTAGATTTAGAAGCCTTGATTGCTGATGAATTTTATAAACCACGCGATGTATATACATTACATGGAATGCAAGTGACATGTGGAACGATGGGTATGCCAACAGCGACAGTCCGTTTGCGTGGACCAGATGGAACAATTTATACCCAAGCCGCTATTGGAACAGGCCCCGTTGATGCAACATACAAAGCGATTGATGGTGTTGTAAAAGTTCGTTGCAAATTACTTGAGTTTAATGTCCATGCTGTTACCGAGGGGATTGATGCTTTGGGTGAAGTGAGTGTTCGTATTCAAAGTGAAAATGGACATACATCCATGGACCCACAAAGTGAAATGGAATATGTGCGTGTGTATGGCGGGCATGGCGCGGATACAGATATTATCGTCGCTAGTGCGAAAGCATATATCAATGCCTTGAATAAACTCATCATTGCTCAAACAGAGGGTAGTGAAGAAAAAGTAAAAAATGATTTTGGCGTGATGTTAGGTTAAAGATATATTCGGTGGTCGAGTCGTTGCGAGTGATAACGAGCAACGTATCGAGACCACCAGTTAATGAAGAAAACTTTATAAATAAAAATATTTATGTAACTTATTGGTCTCGGTACGGTGGCGGAGATATGGAGTCTTAAAAAGATAAACAGACTCCCGCCACCTACTCGACCAACGGAGTATAAATAAAAAGGAAACTATGGCAAAAACTTTATTTCAAAAAATATGGGATTCACATGTTGTATCCCAACAAGAAGATGCTCCAGCGGTTCTTTATATTGACTTGCATCTGGTTCATGAAGTGACATCTCCACAAGCCTTTACAGGGCTTCGCACTCGCGGATTAAAAGTCCGCCGACCTGATAAAACATTGGCGACGATGGACCATTCGATTCCAACCACGCCGATAGATGTTCCTATTGCGGATGCATTAGCCGCCGCCCAAATCAAGCAAATGGAAAAAAATGCTGCTGACTTTGGAATTACATTACATGGCATGACTAGTCCACATCGTGGCATTGTGCATGTGATTGGACCTGAACTTGGTCGCACACAACCGGGCATGACAATTGTGTGTGGAGATAGTCACACTGCAACTCATGGCGCGTTTGGTGCATTAGCATTTGGTATTGGAACATCTGAAGTTGAGCATGTATTAGCAACTCAATGTTTGTTACAAAAGAAACCAAAGACGTATGAAGTTCGAGTAGATGGTCAACTTGCAAAAGGTGTTTCAGCAAAAGACATCATCCTCGCCTTAATTGCCAAGATAGGAGTTGGTGGGGGGACAGGTCATGTGTTTGAATACACAGGCGAAGCGATTCGTTCATTAACGATGGAACAACGCATGACCATTTGTAATATGTCCATTGAAGGTGGCGCGAGAGCAGGCATGATTGCTCCAGACGAAACAACATTTGAGTATCTGAAAGGTCGTGAGTTTGCACCCAAAGGTGAAGAATGGGATAAAGCAGTAGCAAAATGGCGAGCACTTCCATCCGATGAAGGTGCTGTGTATGATAAATCCATCACCCTCAATGCCTCTGAACTTGAACCGATGATTACTTATGGAACGAATCCCGGTATGGGCATGAGAATCACTGACCGAATTCCAACAGTTGATTCATTTACAGAGTCGTCACAAAAAGCCGCTTTTGAAAAAGCAATGACCTACATGGGTTTACAACCCGGTCAATCTTTATTAGGTCAAAAAGTGGATGTGGTGTTTATTGGTTCATGTACCAATTCACGAATTTCAGATTTACGTCTCGCCGCTTCATTCTTGAAAGATAGAAAAGTAGCTGATGGTTTACGTGTGATGGTTGTGCCCGGCTCACAAGATGTAAAGAAACAAGCCGAACAAGAAGGTCTTGATAAAGTCTTCAAACAAGCTGGTGCGGAATGGCGTGAAGCCGGATGCAGTATGTGTATTGCGATGAACGGTGATGAATTGAAACCTGGTCAATACGCAGTTTCAACAAGTAATCGTAATTTTGAAGGTCGACAAGGCAAAGGTGGACGAACATTTTTAGCAAGCCCCATCACTGCCGCTGCAACTGCCATTAACGGTTTCGTAACTGACCCACGCACACTCGTTTCGTAAATCTAACCAATAATTGGAAATATAAACATGGCTCAATTTACATCAATCACTTCTCGCATGATTTCAATACCAACCAATGATATTGATACAGACCAAATCATCCCTGCACAGTTTTTAAAAGTTACAGATAAAAATGGATTGGCAGATGCATTATTTTATAACTGGCGTTACAACGATGATAAATCTCCAAAACCAGATTTCATCATCAACAAACCCGAAGCACAAGGTGTACAAATTTTGTTAGCAGGTGATAACTTCGGTTGTGGCTCCAGCCGTGAACACGCCCCCTGGGCACTTACCGCATTTGGCATTCGTGCCGTCATCTCAACTTCATTTGCGGATATTTTTCGTAGCAATGCTTTGAAGAATGGATTAATTCCCATCGTTGTGGATGAAGCGACTCACAAAATGCTTTTTGATTTATATGATGAAGCGCCTCGTGCTGACTTGACAGTTGATTTGGCAACCCAAACAGTATCATTCGCTGGAGGTTCGTTCACCTTTCCAATCGACTCGTTTAGTAAAACTTGTTTGCTTAATGGTGTAGATGAACTTGGTTACATCATGAATTTTGAAAAAGAAATTGCAGAATACGAGAACAGATGATTAGAGATTAGATAATTAGTAATTGCTCGCTACTGTTCTCTATTCTCTACTCTCTAATAACTAATATGCAACAGATTCAAATTTACGATACCACCCTGCGAGATGGCACCCAGTCTGAAGGATTCACTCTTTCAGGCAATGACAAGATTCGCATTGCACAAAAACTCGATGACTTAGGCGTTGCCTTCATTGAAGGTGGTTGGCCTGGCTCAAACCCAAAAGATGTTGAGTTCTTTGAACGCGCGCGTGACATGCAATGGAAGAATGCGCTGATTACAGCATTTGGCTCTACTTGTCGTGTCAAAGGTGGACCTGAAGATGATGCCAACATCAAAGCATTATTAAATTCACAGACTCCAGTTTGTACGCTTTTTGGCAAAACATGGACGTTACATGTTAAAGAAGTGTTGTTGACCACGCTTGAAGATAACTTGCGCATCATTGAGCAATCGGTTGCATATTTAAAGTCAAACAACAAACGTGTCATTTATGATGCCGAACATTTCTTTGATGGCTACAAAGCGGATTCAGTCTATGCCATTGAAACTTTACGCTCAGCAATTCGTGGGGGAGCAGAAACTGTCGTGTTATGCGATACGAACGGTGGCACCATGCCGTGGGAAATAGAATCAATTATCAGTCAGGTAAAAGAAGCGGTTTCTCATCCGTTTGGGATTCATACCCATAATGATTCTGAATGTGCAGTGGTCAATTCATTAATCGCAATTCGGAATGGTGCGATTCAAGTACAAGGCACAATCAATGGCGTGGGTGAGCGTTGTGGAAATGCAAAT
>JAEURH010000279.1 GCA_016789365.1 Anaerolineales bacterium | reverse complement strand
AATAAAGACTCAAATATTTTTACTGCTTCTTCCCTTGTGGTTTGACTAGGTATTATTCCCCACCAACAAGGTAATTTACATTCACCATCTTCCTCAAGTAATCTCGTGAAAATTTCCAGTTGATTTTCAAGGGATAATGTTGCGACAAGTGTTAAAGTTGGCTTTAGTACTTGTTGGGTAGAAGTAGGTAATGAAATTGAAGTTGGTGTAGCAGCAATATCATTCTGTGCCCCACAACCTACCAAAATTACAAAAACCAAAATTAAAATAAAAATTCTTTTCCACATAAGCCCTCTTTGACAATTTAGACCACTTCGACCTGTAAAACCAATCTGACTAACTCGAAACCGCAAAAATCTTAATCGCGTTATGTTTGCCCTTGAAAACAATTTTCCCCAAATCTTCCACTTTATAAGACTCGGGCAAACCTTTTCTTGTGTAATTATCAATCAACAACGGACGTAATGCTTCTTTTGTATATTCCTCAATCCGAGAAGCGAGATTGACTGTATCGCCGATACACGTATAAATCGCGCGAGTCTGTGTGCCTGTGTAACCCGCCACCATTGTGCCAGATGAAATTCCAATACCAATGTGAATTTGGTTTTTTCCTTGTGACAATTGATTTTGATTAAACACTTTCAATTGTTCTAACATTTGTAACGCCGCGCGGACTGCTTTCTCAGCAT
>JAEURH010000278.1 GCA_016789365.1 Anaerolineales bacterium | reverse complement strand
GCATTTGACTTATCAGATTTCAAGCAATCATCCGCTTTTGCATCAATTGCACAATGACCTGATGGATCGGTATAGCGAATTGAATTGTTACTGGTGTAAGCATATCTATCCCATGCTTGGACTCCCTGAGTTTGTTCAGGGATTATAGAATCAGGTGACGAGAACCTCCCCAACTGTGGATCATAAAATCTAGCATTATAAAAATACAACCCAAAATCTGACTCGTAACTATATTGACCCGTATATTGATATTCAGTGACTTTACCTCCCGAAGAATATCTTGTTTCACCCCAAGCTTTGTATTTGGTTTGATTAATCACAGCACCGTTTGCATCTGCCACCAAACTTGTGCTACCCAAATGGTCTCCGAGTATATAATTTAACACACCATTCTTTCTCATGGCGATTCGTTGACTTCCAGCAAAGTAATATTTCGTTATTATGCCATTGGTCACTTCGTAATGAGTCCCAACGAAGTAAGTAGTTGTGCTTCCTATATTGTTAGTCAGCACAGATTTTACTCTTCTTCCGTCTCCATCATAAGTAAATGTAGCACTAGAAAATACAGGTACTGATGGTGTTGGTGTGATGGTTGGCGTTGACGTAAATGTTGGCGTGAGTGTAAAAGTAGGTGTTTGGGTTGCGGTGGCTGTAGGTGTGTTAGACGGTGTAAATGTAGCAGTTGGAGTAGA
>JAEURH010000277.1 GCA_016789365.1 Anaerolineales bacterium | reverse complement strand
TGGGAAAATTTATGAGGGCATGACTTCTAATTTTTATGTCATTGCGAGCCGAAGGCGAAGCAATCTCATACTTCATAAAAAGATTGCTTCGGGCAAAGAGCAAGCGCGCCCTCGCAATGACATGATTCTCATCACAGCCCAACGTGGAATATTATTAGGTGTGACTCGCAAAGCCGTTCTCAAACTTGCACGGGAACAAGGCTTGCATATCAAATATCGCGCGCCTTTATTGAACGATTCATTTGATGAAGCATTCTTGACATCCAGTTCAAGAGGCGTGGTGCCGATTATTTCAATTGATGATAAGTCAGTGGGGCAGGGGGGTGTTGGGGCGTGGACAAAAAGATTGTCGCAAGCGTATCAGGTGTACATCCAAGCTAGAAGCGAGTTTTTGAATCCAAAAAAATAATTCTATTTCTTCCGTGAAAATAAAACATCTACACTGGCAACAGTGATAGCAAGCACCGCACTACTATTGAAAACTAAGGTCAAACCCCATAAACGTGGCAAAGTTGTAAACACGCCAGCCAAAACCAATATCAGAAAAAGCACATTGATTTGAAAAACTTTTTTGGAAAAGTCAGAAAGTGGTCGGAATAAGTAATATAACAACCCAATCCCAAGCAAACTAGCCAACACGCCAACTTCAACTAATGTAATTAACGTATGCTCGCCATTCATACCAAACAAACT
>JAEURH010000276.1 GCA_016789365.1 Anaerolineales bacterium | reverse complement strand
ATCAGTATCTCAACCCGCAGGCGCTCATGCCGGTGCTGGCTTCCGGCGGGCAACCCACCGCTGTGCTAGGGCAAAACAACACCGTGGCCATGCAATCGGCTTCAGATTTTTCATTGTGGAGCAGTGGTGATTTTCGTCCGGCGCAAAAAGATGTTCTCCGCCGCATGTACGCCGGTGATGATTGGTTGCAAGTTTCTGGCACGCGTTTGCTGAACGCGCTGGAAGTGATGGAGAACGCGGGTGTTTCTGAATACGTGCCGGCCAACGGCGCGCAATATCCGGGTGATTATTTCAGCACCAATTTGCAAACCGTTGCCCAAGTGGCCAAGCTGGATTTAGGCTTGCGCGTGAGTACGGTGGATTTGGGCGGCTGGGATACGCATGAATATCAGGGTGATGGCGCGCAAGGCTACTTTGGTGATTTGCTGGGCCAGTTGGCGGGCGGCCTCTCCGCCTTTTACACAGATTTGGGTGAGCGCGCGCAAAACACCACTGTGGTGGTGATGAGTGAATTTGGCCGCCGCTTGGTGCAAAATGCCAGCTACGGCACAGACCATGGCCATGGCAGTGCCATGCTGGTGTTGGGCGGCAACGTGAATGGCGGGCAGGTGTACGGCTCATGGCCCGGCTTGAGCAATGAGCAGTTGTATGACCGTGCTGATTTGGCCGTGACCACGGACTACCGCCAAGTGTT
>JAEURH010000275.1 GCA_016789365.1 Anaerolineales bacterium | reverse complement strand
ACTCGCAAGAGAGACTTAGATGGTGAAGCAATGTAGTCATCTACGGGTCAGCCCGTTATAGCGTTTGAGAGGTCTAAATAGTCGAAAAGTCTAAATGGTCTAACAAGTCTGACTTGTAAAACCAGAAGACATGTAAGACTAAACAGACAATTCGGGTGGTACCGCGGAGTTAATTCTTCGTCCCTGATGTGGATGAAGAATTTTTTGTTTTTAACCCTCACCCTAGCCCTCTCCCAAAGGAGAGAGGGAACATAATGATAAGGAGACTCGTATGAAACCAAATCACATCTTTTGGAAACAGGGACCATTGCTTATGAGTCTTCTGATTCTTTTGAGTCTGCTTTAGCAGGCTTCGTATTTGTAGCATGGACGTTTACGTCCGTGCGGGCAATGGGATAGTAAGTTAGCATTGTTAGATAGGTAAATAAAATAACAGAAGATTGCTTCACCACGAAAAGCAAGAGCGTGGCTCGCAATGACACAACATAAAGAGGTAAGAATGGCTACAAATAAAAAGAAAACAACAATAACAAAGAAGAGCGCACCAAAAGCGACCAAGAAAGTTGTTGTTAAGAAAGTTACAAAACCTGTTTCTAAGGCTAAAAAGTCTGCGCCAAAGAAGGTTGTTGTAAAAGCAACTTCAATTATTGAGGTGAAAGATAAATCTTTTAATCCTCAAGCATTTGAACCGAAGT
>JAEURH010000274.1 GCA_016789365.1 Anaerolineales bacterium | reverse complement strand
CCTTCAGGTAGCCATCCAGAGTGCTCTGTCGGAGCAAGCGTTGGAGTTAACGTAGGCGTGAATGTTGCGGTTGACATTGGCGTGGGAGTAGAATCCACTAATGAGTGAATAGTTTGCGTAGGATTAATAATTGAAGTGTCAGTAGAAGAGCAGGCGGATATTAAAAACAATGAAAAAATAAAGGCAAAAAATAGCATTAGAATTTTTTTATTCATGATTCAATCCTTCTATATATGATGAATTACATATTCCCTAGTGAGCGGTAATCAGTTTAGATAATTGTATCAAATCAATTTGCTTGATTTGATTTTGATAGTTTCTTTATATTAAAAATAAACAGAGTGTGAAATCAAAAATCTTAATAGGCTATAATTTCTTTCATGCCTAATCGTTTAATCAATACAACTTCCCCTTATCTACTTCAACATGCAGAGAACCCTGTAGATTGGTATCCATGGGGTGAAGAAGCATTAAAAAAATCGAAAGATGAAGATAAGCCAATTTTCTTAAGTATAAGATATGCGTATTAGCAATCGTTTGCCTATACGAAAAGTAAAGTTTTATACTATACTGAGATTTGAATTTCAAATATGAGTCTTAAGCACATCCCCCACTTATCAGGTGTTTATCAAATCATGTGTAATTCCAATGGAAAGAAATATGTTGGAAGTTCTGTTGATATTCATGAAAGACTGGA
>JAEURH010000273.1 GCA_016789365.1 Anaerolineales bacterium | reverse complement strand
AAGAAGTTCAAATGGAAACCGATTTAAATACAGAATCTTTGTATCTTTACAACCCTATTTCAAAAAACCGACTTGAATTACTTCCAGAATTTGTAAAACTTGTTCAGTGTGAGTCTTGTGGTCATTGGTCAGTCTATTTTTATAATAAGACTGACGATAAAAAATCTCAATACATCAGTTACCAAAACGAGATTCATGAATATTTTACTGAACCTGTTGGACTTTTAAACTTATTTATTACTTCATAAGAGATTTGATAATTACAAAATGGTGCAAAATGGAAATCCTTAACTACATAAACGGCTCATGGACAAAACCAAACGTCAAAGAATATTTAACCCAAGTTGCTACCATAAGAAATTGAAAGAAGTGGCGAGAGCAAAGATAGCCAGTTTGAGTTCAAAGCCACGCGCAGTGACAGCATGAATATGTTTTGGCAACAATTGTTCAAGCAGGCTACCCGTTGTTTCAATGATTTTACGATAACAAGCCAACATATAAGTAATCCAAGCAGGAAAAGGTCGTTTGGTATTTTTCCTTCGTAAAGGTTGTAATGTGACATGTGCTTCTTGCATTAAGTCTTCAATCGCATAGTTGTTATAGGCTTTATCGCCAGTCAGGAGTGAACCGTCTGGAATGTCAAATTGATACATTTGCAAGGATTGGACATCATTCCAAGAGCCTGGTGTCAGAAAGA
>JAEURH010000272.1 GCA_016789365.1 Anaerolineales bacterium | reverse complement strand
AAATCGTGGTGTTATGAGCATCGGTGATGTGCGATATGTCATGCCAGTAGGCTTAGATACTTATATCAACGAAAGAGCAAATAAAGCAGCAAATATTTTTCATTCTATGTCATCCAATCAACAAAATAAAGTTCTTCAATACACTGATGGTAATAAAGAAAAAATTGCACAATCTGAAATATTTATTGCAATGAAACAGGACTTTGAATTATTTGGGGACGATGCTGTCACAAGATAATTCTGAAAAAAAGTTAACAAAGCTTGTTTTACCACGAAGGATTCTGCAACAACTTCAAGAAGTTTTCTAATACTTACTCAATTTGATTTGCCGTTTCCACCCCACTCAAATACGCCCCATGCACAGTTGCAAAATATTTGCGTGAAGTCGCCTTGTGTGGGCAGAGGGTGCGTCGTACTGACTTTAGCAAGATGATTCTGAAAATAAAATACAATTGCTCGCAAAATGAATTCTATTCATAAAGTGCGACGAACTCCGACATAGTGTAAAAACAAAGCAACCATCGCCCCAATATTATCAAACACAAAAACATCAATTAGCGATGGATGCCGTCCAGGCACAAAAGATTGATGAAATTCATCTGTGGCTGAATATAACAAAGCCAATATCCATGCCAAGAAATAATTCCTTTTAGGTAAAGCATGTAAATATGAAAGTGCTAAAAGTCCATAACCAACC
>JAEURH010000271.1:238-700 GCA_016789365.1 Anaerolineales bacterium | reverse complement strand
GTAACGGTGTTCCATTTCACGCGCCCACATACGCCGGGCGGCTCGGAACTTGGCAATCTCTTCGAAGAAGTCATTGTGCACGTTGAAGAAGAAGGAGAGTTGCGGCGCGAAGGCATCCACGTCGAGGCCGGACTTCACGGCCGCAGCCACGTAGGTGAGTCCGTCGTACAGTGTGAACGCGAGTTCTTGAACGGCTGTCGAGCCTGCCTCCCGGATGTGGTACCCGCTGATGCTGATCGGATGCCACTTGGGGACATGAGCGGCACAGTAGGCGATTGTATCGACGATGATCGCGATGTGCGGTTCGGGCGGGAAGAGCCACTCCTTTTGCGCGATATATTCTTTCAGAATATCATTTTGAATCGTGCCGCCGAGTCGGTCGAACGGGATGCCGCGTTTTTCTGCTACGGCCAGGTACATGGCAAAAAGCACTGCAGCCGGTCCGTTGATCGTCATCGAGGT
>JAEURH010000271.1:0-228 GCA_016789365.1 Anaerolineales bacterium | reverse complement strand
ACCTGATCGAGCGGGATGCCGTCGAACAGCCGTTCCATGTCCGCGAGAGAGGAGATGGCCACGCCGCAGTGGCCCACTTCGCCCCGTGCCATCTGATCATCGGCATCAAGGCCCATGAGCGTCGGCAGGTCGAAGGCGACACTGAGGCCGGTCTGGCCCTGTGCCAGGAGATACTTAAAGCGCCGATTCGTATCGTCCGCGGAGCCGAAACCGGCGAATTGCCGCATG
>JAEURH010000270.1 GCA_016789365.1 Anaerolineales bacterium | reverse complement strand
ATGGAATGATCGTCCACTTAATACATGGTTGGAAAAAAATATCCCATCAGATATTGAATCCTATACTCAATATCGAAAAAAACATTCACCAAAATTTTTCTTCAACGGAAAACCTGCTGGTCAACTAGCCGAAGATTTATCGAGACCAGCCATTGACGAAGCCGAAAAACTTTTATCTGGCGAAATCAAATACTTTTCACATCAATTTCATAAAACTGGTTTCCCTCCCAATTGGCACAAAGATTATGTCACTCTGAGCCGCAAAGCGAGCGAAGAGTCTCTACCAATTTCATCAGAGATTCTTCGCTTCGCTCAGAATGACATGCACAAGCACTGGTCACAAATCCCAGACGATAATGTCGCTGCGAGGCGCTCTTGGTTTTCGCCGAAGCAGTCTCCTAATAACGCGGAGATTGCTTCGCCATCAAAGAACAAGAGCGATGGCTCGCAAAGACATGGAGACATTAAGTTCATCTGGGAACCGAATCGCTTTGCATTTGTTTACACCTTAGTCCGAGCATACTCATCAACTCAAGATGAAAAATACCCCCAAGCCTTTTGGACATTGATAGAAGACTGGGCAAAACAAAATCCTCCCAACACGGGTGCAAACTGGAAAGACGGACAAGAAATTGCACTTCGTCTCATGGCTTGGACGTTTGGATATTACGCTTTTCTTAATTCCCCATCTTCAACACCTGAAC
>JAEURH010000026.1 GCA_016789365.1 Anaerolineales bacterium | reverse complement strand
GTGCGAACATCATCAATGATGTCTGGGGCTTCCGCGCGGATTCAGAACTCGCATCGGTAGCGGCGAAATATAAGGTGCCGGTCATTCTCATGCACAATCGCAGCAACCCTGCCAGTGTCGAAGTCCGTGAGAAATTGGGCGGGACGTATCTCGGTGCAGAGTATGATGACTTGCTTGAAGATGTGAAACGGGAATTGATGGACAGTGTGAAGATCGCGCTTAAGGCTGGGGTGGAAGAAAAACTCATTATGCTCGACCCAGGCATCGGCTTTGGAAAGAAGCGTGAGCATAATCTAGAATTAATCAACAGATTAGATGAAATCAAAAAGTTAGGCTATCCCGTTTTGTTAGGCACATCCAGAAAATCATTTATCGGTTTTACGTTAGACTTACCGCCCGAAGAAAGAATCGAAGGTACAGCATCAACAATTGCAATTGGAATCGCGCGTGGCGCAGATATGATTCGTGTGCATGATGTAAAAGAAATGGCGCGCGTTGCAAAAATGACGGATGCGATTGTGCGGCAATGACAAAGTGCGTCGCACCTTGCATTATAGAATCAACTCGTTAGCAAGATTCTTTTGCATAGAGAGATGATTCAAAATTGTGGTGCGACGCACCCATTGTTGGAGCAAATATGAGTAGTGATTATTCAAAAGAATTATTACGAACTGGAATTATTGAAGTAAAAGCAAAACACTTTGATTCTGCACGCCGATATTTAGACCGTGCGATTTATATGGCGCGTTCACATGATGCCATAGCCGAAGCATGGTTTTGGATGAGTGAAGCCGTTGAAACAAAAGAAGAAAAACGTAAGGCGTTAGAAAATTGTTTGTCACATGATTTACGTCATGCACGCGCGCGGCGCGCTTTAGCAATTTTGGATGGCAAATTAAAAGATGATGATGTGATTGACCCAAATCATTTACCACCCGCGCCACAAGGTTTGCGTGATGCCGATGCCCAAAGATTTATGTGTCCGAAATGTGGCGCACGCATGTCGTTTGCACCTGATGGCTCTTCCAGTTTGGTATGTGACTATTGTACGAATGGACATGCGCTGGGTTTGCATAAAAATAATGAAGAAAAAGATTTTATTGTGGCAATGGCAACCATGAAAGGACATGGCAAGCCGTTGCAAGAACAAGCCTTTCATTGCAACGGATGTGGTGCAGAATTTATTTTGCCGCCCAAACAAATTTCATCAAGTTGTGCTTACTGTGATTCGCCGCATGTGGTCAGTTTGGAAAACACAAAAGATTTACTCGCACCAGATGCCATCATCCCTTTTGCATTTGATAATAAACAAGCCACAAAATATTTAATCGATTGGGTGGAGAAAAATAAAATCAAACCAGAAAAAAAAGTAGATTTGCCTCGTGGATTGTATGTGCCATTATGGACGTTTGACATCGGCGGTTCGATTGAATACACAGGTGAAATGATTCAATATGAAGATGAATTTTTTGGCGAAAAAAAACAAAAGAAAGTCATTCGTGTCAGTGATGAATATCCTATTATTGTAGATGATTATCCAATCCCCGCTTCACGAAAATTATCTTCTGTGTTCCATGAATTGATTCCGACCTTTGATTTGAAACAACTCAAACCGTACGACCCGCGCTTTCTATCCAGTTGGCTAGCGGAGATTTATGATGTGGCAATGGCGGATGCTTCTTTAGATGCCCGTAGTATGGCATATAAAAAATATAAAAATGAAATGTCATATCTCATCGGCAATGTAAAAGTTATTCACACATCCTCCGCAAAAATTACAGTCGAGTCTTTCAAATTGAATCTACTCCCCGTGTGGATGACCGAAATCCCATTTGGAGGGCGTGAGCATTTGGTGTTGATTAATGGTCAGAATGGATTTGTGGAAAGCGATTTGGATGATGCCAAAGAAGATGGCGGTTTATTCAGTTGGCTTGGGGATTTACTAGAAAGTTAGCCAGATGTTCAACTTCCTCATATCACACCCAACTTCTTCCCCACATCCTTAAACGCCGCCAAACCTTTATCCAAATCATCTTTTGAATGAGATGCCGAAATCATCACTCGAATCCTTGCTTTGCCTTGCGGAACGGTGGGAAACCCGATTGCCATAGCAAACACACCCGCTTCAAATAATTCTTTGCTAAATTGTTGAGCCAACTTCGCCTCACCTAACATGACGGGAGTGATGGGCGTTTCACTGACACCTGTATTAAAGCCCAAGCCTTTCATCTCTGCTTTGAAGTATTTTGCATTCTCCCAAAGTTTATCCACCAGTTGAGTTGAATCTTCAAGCAAATCAATAGCGGCTAAACATGCGGCTGTATCTGGAATGGTCATTGCCGATGAAAATAAAAATGGTCTGCCGCGTTGTCGTAACCATTCCACAATAATTGACTTTCCAGCCACTATACCACCTACCACACCGAATGCTTTTGAAAAAGTACCAACTTCCACATCCACTTTGCCATGCAAACCAAAATGGTCAACAATGCCACGTCCACCTTTACCTAAAACGCCTTCACCATGTGCATCATCAACCATTAATAAAATGTCATATTTTTTTGCAACTTCATAAATCTCTGGCAGTGGAGCAACATCCCCATCCATACTAAAAACGCCATCGGTGATAATCAATGCACGGCGATATTGACTCAAGTTTGCTTTAATTTGTTCTTCCAAATGTTTTACATCATTATGTTCATACGCAATAATTTTCGCGCCAGATAATCTACAACCATCAATAATCGAAGCATGATTTAATTTATCTGAAAAAATCACATCTTCTTTTCCGACTAATGCAGGGATTGTCGCTAAATTTGCAGTGAATCCGCTTTGAAATGTAATTGCAGATTCAACACCCTTGAACTTTGCAATTCGTTTTTCTAATTCAACATGCAATGTGGTCGTGCCTGCAATTGAGCGAACTGCCGCAGGTCCAATACCCAACTCGCCTGTCGCATTTTTTGAAGCGGAAATTAAGTCAGGATGATTCGCCAAACCCAAATAATTATTCGAGCAAAAATTCAAAACATTTTTTCCATCCACAATCAGCCACGCACCTTGTGGCGAGCCAATTGTGCGAATGTTGTTATACAAACCTTGCGATTTCAAATTTTCAATTTCTTGTTCAATCCAATTTGTTTTTGTCATGCTCATCTCCTTCAATCAATAAACCTAACTCGGCAAAAATTTCCATCACTTTTTGAATCGCGCCACTTTTGATGATAACCGCAGTGGGACTTAATAGCTCGCCGAAATATTTTCCTGCTTTCGACTTTCGCGCTTCTTCTATGATTTCAGGCTTGTTGACTCGCAACACAACCAGATTCTCAACCCGAACTTCGCTTCCATTGGCGTTCCAGTTTTTTAATGCTTTCACCAATGCTGGCGGAACATTTCCATTTGTATGTTTGACCAACAAGTTTAATAATTGCTCTGCTTTCAACCCTTGTTCATTGGCTCGTTTTAATGATTTTGCAGTTATAAAATATTTGTATTCATCTCCGATGGTCGAGTAGCCTGAGGCATTAGCCGAAGGCGTATCGAGACCATCCCACTCACAAAACCGCGCAATTTGATAACGAATCGCACGCGAAAAATATCTCGAAACAGAAATCTTTCCATTTGAAGCAACAATCATTTTCCCTTGTAACTTGTTACTCGTATCTCGTAACTCCGTAACTCTAAACGCCGTATATATTTTCCCCTCTTCTGCACTCGCCAAATCAACTTTCCCAAGCCAATGTAAAGTTTGGATTAAATATCGAATCAATGTGCCATCTACAGAATCCCAATAAGCAAACCCGCGTAAGTATTGACCATCTGACTCCCGTTTGATGAACCATGAATCATAATCACCTGCTGGTCTTTGAAAATCTGGAAATTTTTCTTTAATCGCTTTTACGAACGCATTCAAACTCCACCATTTGCCTTGTGGAATATCATTCATTAAATTCATCAAAAATTCGCGCGTGATTTGTGGTTGATTTTTCCACTCGCCTTCACAAATGATGCTTGGGATTAAACGCAGTTCATCAAAAGTATCAGATTTAAGCCATGCTTGATATAAAGTATTTAACGCATCGGTTCTGTTGGCTTCAAGAAATGCTTTAACAGTTTCGGTTTGAGGGATGTTATTTTTTATAAGGTTGGCGGTCGCAAGTAGGGGCGCAATATATTGCGCCCCTACATAATGGATATTCATTCTTAATGCCGCTAAATACGTGGTGGCATCATCTAAAATAAAATCATTGGCTGGGGTTTCAAAACTTTTTTCTACAGGTGTGGCAGGGCGACCTAATGGTTCATTTTTTGATAATACTTCATTACTTTGTAATCCAACTTCTTGAATCACTTCCAACAAATCATCAGGAATATAAGCAAATTCTTGCAAGCCTTTATCTGTTTCAAAAAATGATTTGGCAATGAAGCCACGATAAAAAAGAATTTCGGATGTGGAAGTTGGTTTGAGGTGCGGTTTTTCACGGTCACGTTTGCCTGCGCCCATTTCACGAATCTCGCCATGCTTGCGCGCAAAAACTGACCATTCCATTTTTCCATTTGAATTAATGAGTTCGGTCAATGCGGTTTGGGCTGGGGCTTGTAAAATGCTGAGGGTTTCAGAAACAGTTTCAAGGTCAACTAATGAAGCGCCTAATTCTTCGAGTGCAGAATCAAAATCATTTGATTCGAGTTCTAATCCCCAAAACTCGGCGATGATTCTTAATTGTCCAATATCAGATTTTTGTAAACTTTGAGATAAATCAGGCATATTATCTTTCCACTTTCTATTTTAAGTTAGAAAGTGGAAAGTTGCGAGTGATTAACCACCAACGACTTTTAATGCGTTGGGCAAAATTTCAAATGAAACTTTTTTGAGGTTACTGCCAAAGGTTGTAAAAATTTCACCGTCGGCGTGGATGTATAAAGGCAAATCAGAGGTAAGGGTAAGTTTTTTGAATTCGCCTGTGCGTACATTTTTGAAGCGTAGGTGTGTGCCGTTCATAAATTCTGGCACGAGACGAAACATCATCAAACGTGAAACTTTTTGTACAGCAACATAAGTCATTTGTCCGTCGTTATTTTTTGCATCGGGCGCGAGCATAAAGCCGCCACCTTCACGCGGACCATTGCATAACGTTAGCATCAAAATTTTTGTATCAAAATTTTCTGCATCGGTTTCGATGTTTACTTGCATGGGGTTGTGATTCAGAAGAATCGTTTGAATCACAGCGGTGAGGTACATCATAAAACCTTTGACGATTGGTAGTTTGTGTGAATGAATGGTGACGATTGCATCAAAACCAATGCCGAGCGTGTTATCAAAATATTCTTTGCGTCCAGTTTGTTCATCTGTCATTAAACCAATATCAACGGGTTTAATATTTTCTGCTTTGAGTGCATGGGCTAAGGCGTGAGATGATTTTTGTGTGATACCCATTGAATAAGCAAAATCATTTCCTGAGCCAATTGGCACAACACCCATAACAGGGCGTTTGTGTTCTGGCACTTGCATAAGTCCATTCATTACTTCATGAACAGTGCCATCTCCACCCATCGCCACCACTAAATCATAACCTTCTTCGGCGGCTTGTTTGGCAAGTTCAATGCCATGCGTTGGATACACAGTTCCGCTCCATGTTAATTCGCCTTGAAATTCTTGTGCAATTGGGCGTAGGTCATTTGCGGTTTTCCAAGCCCGTCCCATATCTGCCATTGGATTAAGAATCAATTTCACTTTTTTCGGCATCGCTTTATCTCCTGAAAAATAGATTGTTTATTCGTCGGGCGAGGCTTTCGTTAACTTGAGCGGGTTTAGGGTTCCTGTCATTCCTTTGGCAACTGCATATTTGCCACGGTGATATTTTTTAGCATAATACAAAGCCCCATCTGCCGCGCGCAATAAATCACTCGGCGTTTGAGCATGGATTGGGTACACCGCAATTCCAGCCGTAATTCCTAATGGTATCTGTTTGTCTTCAGGGTAAGCAAATTGATATTCGTTCATTAAGTCAATGACTTTTTCAGTCACTGCTTGTGCAGCATCTATACCTGTATTACGCATAACCAATGTTAACTCATCACCGCCGTATCTTGCTAAAAAGTCTGACCCGCGCATTTTTTGAGCAAGAAAATTAAATAATGAATATAGCAATTCATCGCCTACGTTATGACCAAAGTTATCATTGACTGTCTTAAAGCCATCTAAATCCATCATCACTACCGCAAATTCAGTATTCATGCGGCTGGCATAACGCCATTCTTCATGTAAACGTTCATCCAATGCACGGCGATTGGGCAACCCAGTCACACTATCTGTGTTCGCCATTTGCGTTACACGTTTATATAAGTTTGCATTAAAAATTGCCACTGCCGCTTGGTCGGCTAACAGACTAATTAATCGAATCTCGGAGCGTGAAAAATGACCAGTCACACTTCGCGCTAAATTCATCACCCCCATTACTTCATCCTTAAACTTTAACGGAATCCCAATAATAGAACCATACCATTCAGATGGCATTCCCTTGAACAAAGGGTGCTGAACAATATCTTCAATTAAGATTTGTTTGCCACTTTTTGCAACTGTATAGGTTAATCCATTGGCGCGTGGCGGGGCATACGGCTTATTGCGAATCCCATCCGAAGAAAGCGACGCGCCAAACTCCAAAATGTTTCTTTCATACAAATAAATTTGCGCCGAACGGGCATCTCGAACCAAACCCATTGCCTCTGTCACAACGGCATCTAAAACCGTTTGCAAATCTAAACTTGAAGTCAAATTCAAACTGATGCGTTTCAAAGCATCCAACTCATTGGCTTGATGCTTCACGGTTGACATTAATGAATGCTTTGAAATTACCTCTTGCGTGATAGACATAGCATCATCATCCCCATTTTTAGCCGAAGAGCGTTCTCTCGATTCAATTAAAACTTGAATCAAGCGCAGTATTGATTTTTTTTCCTCAGGAGGAATGGACGCATCCTGCGAAATAATTTCCCAAGCGCGGGTAAATGTGCTTCCTGTTTTTTTATAAGGCGTATTCATCTCACAATTGCGTTTACTATTATACACTTGCATTATCTGTTTATCACCTCAAATTTATAGAGATAGATTGTGTTAAAATGAAAATTAATCAAATTCTTAGATGAGGTTTTTCGTGACAAATCAAACCGCTTCGCCTTCTACGGGGAAACTTGCTCCTGCAACCCCACTGAATCCACGCCGACGCGCCCTCGTGATTGGCGCATCCGAAGGCATGGGTGCGGCGTTAGCCCGCAAACTTGCCAAAGAAGGTTATACGCTTGCCTTAATTAGTCGCCAAAAAGATAAATTACAGGCTTTATGTAGTGAACTAAATCAAAAAGAAACCGTTGCAATTTCATACCCACATGATGTGACTCAATACAACGAAGTGCCTGCTTTGCTTCAAAAAATCGTCGCGGATTTAGGTGGTTTAGACACAGTCGTCTTTTTAGCGGGCGTAAACTTCCCACCTGGTGGCATAGACAAATACAACTTTGAATATGATAAAAAAATGGTAGAGGTTAATTTAATCGGCGCAATGGCATGGCTCACTCCAATTGCCGAAATGTTCCACCAAGCCAAAGCAGGTCAAATTGTTGGCATTGGTTCTGTGGCTGGTGATAGAGGAAGAGTCGGCAACCCCGGCTACAACACATCCAAAGCAGGTTTTGCAACATACCTCGAAGCCCTACGAAATAGATTAACCAGACATGGCGTGAATGTATTAACCGTCAAACCTGGTTTTGTTAAAACAGAAATGCTCAAAGCCGCACAAGGTGGTACGCCTTTTGCGATTGAACCCGAAAAAGCGGCAGATGATATTTATAAAGCCATGCAAAAACGCAAACAAATGATTTACACGCCATTCTTCTGGCGATATATTATGTTTGTTATTCAAAATATTCCGTCATTTATTTTTAGAAAGTTATCTTTTTAATCAATCCCGAAGGGATGGCATGATTGTAGAAAACATTTTAAGAGAAAACAAATCCCGTAGGGATGACATAGCATTGTAAAATCTATGACACCCCTTTTGGGTTTGGATTTCAAAATGATAAATCTATAACCATTTGACCCCTATGGGGTCATGTCTTGCAAAAAAAATAATTTCATGCGAACCACATTTACTCAACTCGAAAATTTTGGCCATTCGCTTCGCGCGCAATCTTTTGTGATTCAAGCAAGAACAAAAGATGATGTTCATTCTGCTTTTCGACTCGCTAAAGAAAAAAACTTAACAGTCACAGCACGTGGTGCGGGACGAAGCTATAACGATGCATCATTAAATGGCGGCGGCATCGTGTTGGATACGTCAGCCTGGAATCTGATTCAGGAATGGAACCCACATACAGGTCAAGTAAGATGCGAGCCTGGCGTCACCATTGAACAACTTTGGCAAAAAGTCGAACCCGATGGTTGGTGGCCCCCCGTTGTATCAGGCACAATGAAAACAACCTTGGGCGGATGTTTATCAACCAACATTCATGGCAAAAATAATTTTCAAATGGGACCAATTGGCGAACATGTGTTGGAGTTCACTGCAATTTTACCAACAGGTGCAGAAATAACTTGCTCGCCAAAACTTAATGCTGATTTATTTTACGGAATGATTAGCGGCTTGGGGATGCTTGGAATTTTTACATCAATCACATTGCAAATGAAACGCATCTATTCTGGGCTTCTAACTGTGGATGCGTTCCCGGTGCCGAATCTTCACTCACACCTTTTTGCTTTGCAAGAAAATGCGCCAAATTATGATTACATCGTCGGTTGGTTAGATACAACTTCATCATCTATTGGGCGCGGGCAAATTCACGCCGCAAAATATTTGCATGAAGGCGAAGATAAAAATCCGCAAGAGACTTTCAAATTAAAAAACCAAACATTGCCTTCAAGAATTTTTGGAGTATTTCCTAAAAGTATTTTACATTTTTTTATGAAACCGTTTGTGAATAATTTTGGTGTATGGGGTGTGAATACAGCCAAGTATATTGTTTCATTACGTAAACATTCATTCAAAGAATCGCATGGCGCGTTTCATTTTCTTTTAGATTATGTTCCGAATTGGGAGCGTTCATTCGGGCAAGGCGGTTTGATTCAATATCAGTCTTTCCTTCCCAAAGAAACCGCTGAATTTGTATGGACTCAAATCCTAAAACTTTCACTCAAAAATAAATTACCTGCTTATCTTGGTGTGACCAAACGTCACAGACCTGATAAATTTTTACTAAGCCACGCCGTAGATGGTTTTTCACTAGCATTAGATTTCAAAGTGACTGACAAGAATCGTAAAAAACTTTATTCTATGCTTCAAGAATTTGACAAAATAATCATAGCCAATGGCGGCAGGTTTTATTTTGCGAAAAATTCTGAAACCACTGCTGAAACTACAAAAATATTTTACGGCGAAGAAACTGTAGAAAAATTTAGAAAACTCAAAAAACGCTGTGACCCGCATGGATTGTTAGAGTCGGATTTATATAGAAGGATATTTGGGTAATGCTCTTTACGCATTACGGGTTACGGATTACGTAATGCGTGATGCGTAATATGTAAAAAATGATGAACACTGAAATTATAGATTTAGGTTTAATAGATTACGACTCCGCTTGGAAGTTACAAGACCAATATGCAAATGAAATTGCAGAGGGAAAACGCAAACCGACATTGCTTTTGCTTGAACATCCGCATGTGTATACATTTGGACGAAAAGGTAATGCTGAAAATTTACTTTGGAATGAAACGCAATTAAAAGAAAAAAGCATTTCTACATTTTGGGTAGATAGAGGTGGAGATGTCACCTATCACGGACCGGGTCAATTGGTGGGGTATCCGTTAATTCCACTTGGAAAATTAGATAACGAAAATAAAATTTCTAATGTGGATTATGTTCGCTATATTCGTAATTTAGAAAAAATGTTAATTGGTGTACTTATGCACTATGGCATTGTATCTGGTCAGATAAAAGGAAAAACTGGTGTGTGGGTGCAAGCGGATGTGCATTCAAAATGTCCGCGCTGTAAGCCGGAGGATAAGCAAAAGCCTGCTAAGATTGCGGCAATTGGGGTCAAAGTAGATGCGAAAGGAATTTCACGTCACGGCTTTGCATTGAATGTAAATCCAGACATGGATTATTGGGATGGAATCATTCCTTGCGGTTTACCCGAACCTGTTGTTTCGTTAGCAGATTTATTGCCTGAACCGCCAACTATGCAGGATGTGAAAGAAAAAGTAAAAGAAATATTTTGTCAGACATTTATATAAAGTGCATCGCGCTCTCGTTAATAAGGATTTTCTAGTTCACAAAGCGCGACGCACCCATATTTGAGATTTCTTTGGTACTTATGCAGGATGTGGGAATAAAAAATTCGTTGCATAATCACCATGAGGTTTTATGAAAACAAAATTTAGTCGTAGAGATTTTCTAAAGTTAAGTACGGCAGTTGCGGCGGCATCTGCTTTGGCGGCGTGTGCGCCGAATAATGAAAATGAAATCGGCTTGCCATTTGAATCACCTGAAAACCCTGTCATCAATCCTGAAGCACAAACACCTCTTCCGCCTGTTCCGCTTGCCATACTCGCGTTGAATCGTCTTACCTTCGGTATTCGCCCAGGTGATGTGGATTTATTTAATTCACTCGGTACAAATGATGATGAACGATTCATTAATTTTGTTACACAACAATTAAATCCCGATTCGATTGATGATAGCGAGTTTGAATCAAGATATAACGCCGCAGGTTTTGAGACGTTACACAAAACACATGAACAACTTTATTATGACCACATTGCAAACAATCAATATGACTCAAATAATGAAGCCTATTGGGATTGGTATAGTAAACCCGCTTATGAATTAGTAGATGCTACTTTATTGCGTGCCGTGTATAGCAAAAAACAAATCGAAGAAATTTTGGCAGATTTTTGGCACAATCATTTCAATGTTTATTTTTGGCAAGATGATGGCGTGCCATTGTTGGTTTCATATAACCGCGATGTCTTAAGAAAACATGCGCTTGGAAATTTTCGTCAAATGTTAGAAGGTGTAGCAACGCATCCATCTATGTTGTATTACTTGAATCAAAATAATAGTAACGATGCGGGTCCCAATGAAAATTTTGCGCGCGAATTATTTGAATTGCATACATTAGGTGCTGAAAATTATTTAGGCGTGCGCGACCCAAACACAATACCCAAAGATGCAAATGGTATTTCAATTGGGTATGTGGATAATGATGTCTATGAATCAGCGCGCGCATTTACAGGCTGGCGTGTGGATGATGACATTTATGAATATGAAAATGAAATTGGCAAAACTGGTAACTTCGTTTATTACAAACCGTGGCACGATAGATTCAACAAACTTGTTTTAGGAAAATACATTCCATCAGACCAACCTGATATGCAAGATGGACGCGACGTGTTGGATTTGCTTGCATATCATCCCGGCACTGCGCGTCACATTGCCCGCAAATTATGCAAACGCTTCATCTCTGACGTGCCGCCTGATTCTGTTATTCAAGCGGCGGCAAACACCTTTATAGAGTTCCGCTCCGCGCCTGACCAGCTGAAGCGCGTGGTGGAAACGATTTTACTGTCAGCCGAGTTTAAGCAAAGTTGGGGAGGCAAAGTCAAACGTCCGTTTGAAGCGGTTGTTTCGATGATGAGAGTCCTCAATTCAGAATCTAATCGCATCCCCAGCGGTTTTCATTGGATGTTAAGTCAAATGGGGCAAGGTTTATTTGAACGTCGTTCACCAGATGGTTATCCTGATTCGCGCGAAGCGTGGGCAAATTCAATGTCGCTTTTATATCGTTGGAATGCCGCAGTGGCTTTAACAGAAAATTGGATGGATGATGAACAAGGCAACATCATTCGCACTGATGTTTATTCGCAAACACCAGCAGAGATTCGCACAGCAACAACGCTCGCAGATTTTTGGATTAGTAGAATTTTGAATCAATCATTATCTGAAACCAGCCGCAACGCTGTGATTCAAGTAATGGCACAAGAATATGGTTGGGATGAAACATTGCCCGAAGACCATGTGCAACGTGTGTTGTCTGCTATGGTTGAAGTGATTTTGATGAGCCCTGAATTTCAATGGAAATAAATATAAACGTCCCGCAGGTTTTAGAAAATAATTATGTTCGTCAACCAAACCTGCGGGACGGTCTTTTATAAAAGGAAAATTATTATGCCAAAAACAATTATCCCTCGCAGGCAATTTTTACAAGGCTGTTCTGCCGCTATTGCTGAAATGGTCGGCGCAAGATTAACCAACCTTGCTTTTGCCAAGCAAGATAACCCTTACGATATATTGGTGGTTGTATTTTTACGCGGCGGCTGGGATGCATTAAATGTTGTTGCACCGATTGCTGGTGATGACAGAGGCTTTTATGAAAAAGCAAGGCCCGATATAAAAATTTCAGATTTGTTGCCATTGAGTGACCAATTTGGTTTACATCCTGCGATGAGACCGCTTTATGATTTATATCAACAAGGCAAAGCAGGTGTGGTTCATGCAGTTGGTTTGAACGTGGATACTCGTAGTCACTTTGATGCACAAGAATATATCGAATTAGGTACGCCTGGTTCTAAAAGTGTTGCCTCAGGTTGGATTACGCGCCATTTACAAAAAGTTGGCATTTCATCTATTTTGCCTGCTTTATCTACATCAGGTCAGCCGACTTCATTATTAAACTTTGTTCCAACCGTCAGTCTGAGCACGCCAGAAGAATTTTCATTGTGGGATAACGGTTTGCGTGATTCACACATCAACGCTTTGAAACAGTTATATCAAGGTGACAGCATTTTGCACCGTGCAGGCGCAAGAACATTAGATGCGTTAAGTATCGTCAGCCCGCTTTCAGATGGTGGCTATCAACCAGCCAATGGTGCAAAATATAATGATGATGAATTTGGCAGGCAATTAAAAACAGTAGCACAGATGATTAAGTTAGAAGCAGGGTTAAGAGTCGCTACGGTGGATTTCGGCGGCTGGGATACGCATGAATATCAAAATGATGGCAACGGTGGCTACATGGCGGATTTGTTAAACAGCCTCGCTTCTGGACTTGCGAATTTTTATCTCGACCTCGACTCAGGCTACACTGACAGATTGTCACTTGTCGTCGTCAGTGAATTTGGAAGAAGGCTTGTACAAAATGATTCCTATGGCACAGACCATGGTCATGGCAATGTGATGTTTACATTAGGTGGGAATGTAAATGGCGGTCAAGTGTTTGGGACATGGCCTGGATTAAATAATGACCAGTTATACGACCATGCCGATTTAGCAGTGACAACCGATTATCGTCAGATATTAAGTGAATTATTGTCAAAACGTATGGGCAATAATGATGTTGAAGCGGTTTTTCCCGGCTTTTCTGGCAGTTATAATCCTTTGGGAATATTTCGATAAGGGTAAAAGCCTTTTACCACAGAGAACACTGAGTTCACGGAGAAAATAAGAGAAAAACTCTGTGGTCTTTGTGCTCTCAGTGGTTAATTCTTTTTTCCTTACTATTGAAGTTAGCCTCTCCCGATTTTTTATTCCGCCACCACAAAACAATCTCTGCCCTTTTTCTTGGCTTCGTACATGGCATTATCTGCGCGGTTGAGTAATGTCTCCCAAGTATCTTTGCCGATTTTTAATTGTGCTGTGCCAATGCTTAACGTCACTTGAATGACATGTTCTTTGACAATGATTGGGGATTCTCGCATCATTTTCCCCAAACGAGTTGCTTGCTCTGAAGCGGCTTGGACATTTGAACTCGGTAAGATAATCAAAAACTCTTCGCCGCCATATCTGCCGACTACATCTGGATGACGAATGCCATCGCGCAGGCGGTGAGCCACTTGTTGCAAAATAGAATCTCCAATGGGGTGACCAAATGAGTCGTTGATAGATTTGAAATGGTCAACATCAATAATAGAAATAGAGAGCATGGTGTTATAGCGTTCGGCGCGTAAAACTTCATTTTGCAGTTCGTTGATGATGGCGCGGCGATTAAAAATAAAAGTTAACGCATCTGTTTGAGAAACTTCTTTGGCTTGCGTAATCACACTTTCTAGTTCAACATGTTTGTTGTGCGCTAATTTTTTTGAAAATTCACTTTCCACCTGAAATAATTTCACTTGTTTATGTAACTTTTGAATTTGAACTGCTGAGGCGGAATCAGAGGTTACAGGTTCAGCAAGCAGGATGAAGCGTGCGTTTGAAGCGGGAATCAAAAAGCATTCACACAACTTCACATCATCTTCATCAAAAGTAAAAATTTCTTGCCAGTGCATTTCAGTCAATTTTTTTGAAAATGAATTTCCCATTATTTTTTTGAACGGTTCAAAGGCTGGGTTCCAAGCAAAAAAAGAGCCATCTTTTTCAATGACCGCGACGGCGGTATGAAGATGCTCAAATATTTTTTCGAGGTCAGGTTGTGTGACGACAGCCGCTATGTTTTGCATGATTTAATTGTAGAGCAAAGATTTATGTTTATCCCAAAACCTTACAAAACTAAAAAGAAAAACCTTTCAATTTGATAAGGCTACCTTGCGCCCTTTCTGCCAAATTGTTTTTCCAACATATCTACCGATAAATGAATCATGGTGGGTCTGCCATGCGGGCAAGTGCGCGGATTTTGACACGCTTCTAAATCATTTAACAAACTGCGTTGTTCTTCGGTGGTTAACACCTGCCCCGCTTTGACTGCCAACCTTTTACAGACTCTACCCGCGATTTTCGCTTCAATCTCTGTTTGGAGCGGACTCTCGTCCTCTTCAAAATCTTCGACCAAAGACTTTAATGCCGAAGCAGGGTCGCCGCCTGAAAATAAAACTGGCATAGCGCGTACTTGAAATGTGTTTGTGCCAAACTCTTCCACTTCAAACCCGAAATGATTTAATGCAGATAATTGTTCTGTTAATATTTTTGCAGATTGTGGTGGGAATGTTATCACTTCTGGAGATAATAAAGATTGCGATGGAATATTTTTATTCTCACGTTGCGCCATGAGTTTTTCAAATAAAACTCTTTCATGCGCGGCGTGTTGGTCTATGAGATATAAACCGTCGGGTCCTTCGGCAACAATATATGTCGCGCCGATTTGACCAATCAAACGCAGTAGTGGAACATTTGTGTTTAATGATTCTTGACCGCTGACCGCCGACCGCTGATGGCTTTCGTCGGTTTGCGGTCTGTCGTCTGTGGTCAGTGCTTCATCATGTCCAATTGACCAATCAATCCCCACTTCTCTCGGCTCAGATGTTGGCACATAACGTGAACCCCATAATTGAGGCGATACTGTCGGCACGGGTGTGTAAGCCAATAATGCTTTTCTGACAGAGCGTTGTACAAAACTAAAAATCTTATCTTGGCTTCTAAAACGAACTTCCGCTTTGGTCGGATGAACATTTACGTCTACATCTTCTGGAGAAATTTCTAAAAACAAAGTTGTCAGCGGATAACGCCCGACCATAAGCAATGTATGATATGCCTGTAGCAAAGCCGCATTCAACGCAGAATCCTGTACCCAACGACCATTGATAAAAAATGTAATTTCTCTGCGATTAGAACGTGTTAATGAAGTAGGGCTAATAAAGCCAGATAACTTAAATGATTCTTCATCAGTCATTACTTCCAACATTTGCTTAGCAACATCCACACCATATAAAGCCGCGAGAATTGCACGTCTGTCACCATCACCTGCGGTTTGTAATGTGACTTGTTTTCCGTCAGTTACTTTGAACCTAACATTTGGGTAAGCGAGCGCATAACGTGTCACTAATGAATCAATTGCGCGTCTTTCAGTCACATCGGTTTTCAAAAATTTCAAACGCGCTGGCACGTTATAAAAAAGATGTTCAACTCTTACAACTGTGCCAACAGGTGCGCCGACTTTTTCAATTTTGCCTGTAATTCCGCCTTCAATTTTTATCCGCGCCGCTTCTTTTGATGATTCCACGCGCGAAGTCATTGTCATTTGCGAAACGGAACCAATTGAGGCTAATGCTTCCCCGCGGAAACCAAGCGTCTTGATATAAAACAAATCATCGGAGCGAAACAGTTTGGAGGTGGCATGACGCGAAGTTGCTAACTCTAATTCATCCGCTGGAATGCCGTGCCCATCATCGGCAACTTCAATCAAAACTTTGCCTGCATCTTCAATGGCAACCGAAATATTTTTTGCACCAGCGTCTAAAGAGTTTTCAATCAATTCTTTCACAACAGAGGCAGGGCGTTCTACCACTTCACCTGCGGCAATTTGAGAAGCAACTTCATTTGATAACAATCGAATTGGCATAGCGCGATTATAATGCCCGAATGAAATTCACAACCATTTTCTTTGACCTCGACGACACGCTCTACCCGCCCAGCGCAGGCTTGTGGAAAAACATAAAATCGCGCATCAGTTTATACATGCAAGAACACATGAACATTCCGCAAAACGAAGTGGATAGCTTGCGCGAAAAATATTTTCTGAAATACGGTACAACCTTGCGCGGCTTGCAAGCGCATCACAACATTGATACAGAAGATTTCCTTGCTTTTGTGCATGATTTGCCATTGAAAGATTATCTAACCCCGAATCCGATTCTGCGCGAGGTTATCGCTTCATTACCGACCCGCAACCTGATTTTTACAAATGCAGACTCCAACCACGCTGATAGAGTGTTAAGAGCATTAGGCTTGCGTGATTTATTTGAAAAAGTAATTGACGTAAACGCAATTGCGCCATATTGCAAACCCATGCCTGAATCTTTTCAAATTGCTATGGAAGCCGCAGGTGAAACTGACTCAAGCAAATGCGTGATGATTGACGACATCAACCGCACGACGCGTGCCGCAAAAGAACAAGGTTTGTTCAGCATTTTGTATAACGAAACTTTCAGCGAAGATGATGCCGACGCTCAGCTCACAGATTGGGGTCAGTTAAGAGGCGTTTTAGAGAATGGGTAGGAGAAAACACCTCGCCCTACATATAATAATCATATACAATATTCAGCAATCTTTAATCACCAAATGATAACTTTGTGCGTATATTAAGCCAAATTGGAGGCTATTGTGAATAATACTGTAAAAGGAATTTTGCTCGTTTTTGGTATTGGAATTTTGATGCTCGGCTCGTTTGCTGGTGGGTTTGTGACCGGAAATCTCGTGCCTGTTTCTCTACCGGGCGCTGTTGAAGAAATTGAACCGATTACGCCGCCGACTACTTCCCCTGAACAACAATCTGCAACGCCGGAAGAAATGCAGGCTCTCTTCGCCCCGTTTTGGGAAGCGTGGAACTTAGTGCATGAAAATTATGTTGACCAACCTGTAGATGATGTCGCATTAATGCGTGGTGCTATTAAAGGCATGATGGAAGCCTTAGGTGATGAACATTCATCTTACATGAACCCAGAAGATTTTGAAGCCGCAAATGCCGGGTTAGAAGGTGAATATGAAGGCATTGGTGCGTATGTGGATACAACCACAAAATACCTGACAATTACCAGCCCAATCCCCGGTTCGCCGGCAGAAAAAGCAGGCTTATTGCCCGGCGACCAAGTGATTGCTATTGATGGTGAAGATATGACTGGCATAGATGCAGAACTGGCACGCCTTAAAGTGTTAGGTCCTGCTGGTTCAACGGTTGTATTGACCATTCTTCGTGAAGGTGCTGAGGCTCCACTTGAATTTACGATTGTGCGTGCGAAAATCACCATTGCCGCCGCTACTGGTGAAATGCTTGATAATGGAATTGCGTATGTTCAAGTAACGACATTTGGTTCTCGTACTATGCCAGAATTGCTTGCCACACTGAATGAATTGATGGCGCAAAATCCCAAAGGCATTATTTTAGATTTGAGAAATAATGGTGGTGGGTATTTACAAACATCTGTTGAAGTGACATCTCAATTTGTAAGTGAAGGTGTAGTTTTATATGAACAATATGGTGATGGAACACGCGAAACCTTTAACGCTTTACCAAATGGGCTTGCCACTGACGCAAATATTCCCATGTTGGTTTTGATTAATGAAGGCTCCGCTTCTGCTTCTGAAATTGTAGCGGGTGCTTTGCAAGATTTGGGTCGTGCGAAATTAGTCGGCACAGTTTCGTATGGAAAAGGCTCCGTCCAAAATTGGATTCCTCTTTCCGGTGAAAATGGCGCCGTGCGTGTGACGATTGCCAAATGGCTCACACCAAATGAAAATACGATTCATCAAATTGGTCTCACACCAGATTACCCCGTAGAAATGACACCAGAAGATAGACAAGCAGGTTTAGACCCGCAACTGGATAGAGCCGTTGAAATTTTATTGGAAATGATTGGTCAATAATAGACTTTTACAAGAGTGCGTCGCGCTTCAAGAATTAAAGAGTATCTAAAATTTTAGGCGCGACGCACCCATCAAAAGGAGATAAACATGTTCTTTGACATCAATTACCTCATCTTCATGATTCCCGCTTTCATTCTCATGGGAATCACCTCATGGTATGTACGCCATGCTTATAACAAATGGAGTCAAATTCGCGCAAGCAGTGGTCTCACAGGTGTTGATGCCACTCGCCGATTAATTTCTATGAATGGATTAACTGGCTTAAAAATTCAAGGCACACCTGGCGACCTCACCGACCATTACGACCCACGCGATAACACAGTGTATTTATCCAATGGTGTTGCAAACGTGCCTTCGGTGGCGGCATTGGCAATCGCCGCGCATGAACTTGGTCACGCCCAACAAGATGCCGAAGAATATTTCCCCATGCGTTTGCGTGGATTTTTAGTTCCGATGGTAAACATCGGTTCAAACCTCGGCTGGATTTTAATTTTGGCTGGCTTATTACTTAACTTTACAGGTCTGGCATGGCTCGGCGTGATTATATTTTCTGGTGGTGCATTGTTTGCTTTAGCAACCTTGCCTGTGGAATTTGACGCTTCAGCCCGCGCGAAAAGAATGTTAGCCAATAGCGGCATCATCCAAACTGACGAAGAAATGCGCGGCGTAAGCAACGTGTTAAATGCCGCCGCGCTCACTTACGTTGCTGGTTTAGTCACTGCGATTTTACAATTGCTATATTATGTTTCGTTAGTGAGTGGACGAAGCAGAGATTAATTAAATTTCACTGTCCCGCAGGTTTGAATCTTAAACACAATCAATCAAACCAACCTGCGGGACGTTTTACATAGGGGAAAACATCATCGCAATTTTCCTGCAACGAATCCATCTTGACAAATTAGAACAAGTGTTCTATATTAAGAACACTTGTTTTTTATTGTTAGCAGGTTCTCAAAAGGAGATTTTCCATGAACCACAAAATCAACTTTCAACTTACATCATTCCTCAAAAATGCGTCACTCAAACGCGGCGTAATTTTTGGCGGCATTCTTTTATGTGCCTTGATTGCATTTGAAATTTCAAACTTTGGTGCCACTTCATTTGCACTTGGCGACATTCTCGGCGATTTGCAAGTTGCCGGCATCCGTTGGGCAACTGTGCTTGCCTTTGCATTTTGTGCAATTGACTTTGCCGGCATTGCCCGCATCTTCACACCCGAACAAGGGCGCGATGAACCCGCCGAAGTGTATTATCTTTTTGGTGCGTGGTTACTCGCCGCAGGCTTCAACGCCATTCTCACATGGTGGGGCGTTTCAGTCGCCATTCAAAATCATAGCATTCAAGGTGGCGCACTTATTGGTCAAGAAACAATGACAAAGGCAGTCCCCATTTTTGTTGCTAGCATGGTTTGGTTAATTCGCGTGTTATTGATTGGAACTTTTTCAATCGCTGGAGATAGACTCTTCACTCTTGCAGATGTAAACACACGATATTCAACTTATCGAAATGAACCAACCTACACTCCGCCTCAACCTCGGACCTCCAACCTGCCTGCTACAAACTATCCTCGTCCTATCCCCAAGCCACGACCCAACCCTATGCCGAGCAATTATGTCAATCGTCCTGAACCGACATATCACCCTATCGGCATGAGCGCCATGGACCGTAATCAACATAGCAACACCCCTTCCGTTCGGAGGTAGTCCTTGTCATATACCCATAAATGGGTACAAGTACACAAGGTTTCGTTTCCTCTCCCCCATCCAACCGCTGAGATGCTCGCAAGGGCATCTCATGCGTTTAATTTGACCTCACCCTACCCCTCTACCACTTCGTGGCACACGTCCTAAAAGGAGAGGGGACTCATTATTCAAACTCATCTAATGTGCTTTCGCCGTGAGTTAATACATACAACCCACGTGGATGATTATCATTATTATCATAAATAAAATCAGTGATGATGTAACTTTTTGCAAAAGCGGTTTCAAATAATTCTCTTGTAAAGAATCTCCAATCGCGTGCTAACGAAAAATCTTTAGACTTTAATTCTATAAAGTCAGCAGGGATTTCTGCAAGTAAGAGTCTATCGTTGAAGGGAGGTAAATGCTCAGGTGGCTTGACCAAGTTTCCAGTCAGTGTTTGAAGCGAATAAAAAGGACGTAATCCGCTACGAGCTACATGACTCAATTTCAAAGTCGGACGTGAACGTTTGCCTAATCTTCTTTCAACGCGGCGGGTATTAATCCACCAATCCACTTGAAATCTATCAGAAGGCAAACCTGCATTTAATCCATCGCGCATTTCGCCATATTCCGATTGACGATAGGTTGTACAAACCGCGCCAAGTTTAGCAATGTTGAGATAAGCATTGCGACTCAACAATGGGTCATACGTCCATGTGATGTGGTCGAGACCTTGATGCCGAACCATTTGCCATTGCGCGCGTTTGAGTGCAAAGCCAACGCCGCTATCACGATAATTTGGATGAATGCCCATCATGTGTGAGCAATGTTTGGCACGCGGACCATCGGGTAATTCTTCGAGCCCGGGAAAACCAAACACAAAGCCAACAATTTTTTCTTCATCAAATGCGCCGAGAACCAAGCCGCCATTATGAACGGCGGTGATTAGCATGTGCATTGGCACAACATCAGTTTCAGAACCTTGCCAAACCTCACGTTGCAATTCTTCAATGAGGCGCAATTCATCGGGGGTATCAAGTAAACGAATGTTGTAATTTATTTTTTTCATTTTTATTAGTGAAGTTAAAAATTTCAGCGTTCTCAGCGTTTATCTGCGTCCTACATTAACTCTTTCTTTAATTGAATCCCAAAGCCGTTGATACCAACGCTTTTTGATTAAGTAATCTAACCGATAAGAAAAACGCGCAGGCATCAGACCAAAATATCTGGACATGGAATCTACGGCAGTGGTGCGATTCACTGCAAAGTAATCTACAAACAAAGATGAAATAGGAAAGTTTGGTACTACGCTTTCAAGAAAAAGCGTGAGACCTCTTAAGGTAATTGGCGAAAGCGGAAGTAAATATCTTCTTTTGCGTGTGGTATCCATAATAATTTGAATAATTTCTTGCAAGGTAAAAAATTCATTGCCGCCAATTTCGTACACTTGATTCAAGGTCTCTTCTTTTTGAATTGCCCATAATAAACAAGTCACCAAATCTTCTACCCAAACGGGTTGCACAACCGTTCGCTTACCAGATGGGATAGGAAAAACGCCAACCGAAGCACGAATCAAACTTGCTAAATTGGTTGTGAAATGGTCTTCAGGTCCATAAACTAATGATGTGCGAATAATGGTGTAAGGAACTTTTCCGTTGCGAATACTTTCTTCGGCGATGCCTTTGGCTTTGAAAGCTGGATATGCCGATGCCCTTGCCGCGCCAAGATGACTCAAATATACGATTCTATCCACGCCTGCATCTGCCGCCGCTTCTACGAGATTTTGTGTACCTTGAATATCTGCGGTTTGCAAATCTCCGCGTGCGCCTTGATTTTCAGCACTAGCAAAATGAAAAATGGTTTCCACATCTCGCATGGCGGCTCGTAAACCGCGAGTATCTGCAAGGGATACGACTGCTACTTCCACTGGCACACCCTTTGGAAGTTTAGGAGTGCGAGGCGAAGGGCGAATCAATGCACGGAGTGGATATCCAATAGAAGAAAGTTGACGAATGAGCGCACGTCCGATAAATCCAGTGGCGCCGGTGACGAGAATCATATTAGAAATTATAAAGGTAAACAGGTAAACAAGTAGATAGGTATAAAAAACGGGAGTGTCTAAAAGAGAAGGCTAAAGAACCTTTCACCACAGAGAACACTGAGTTCACAGATATTTCAAAAGTTTTCTCCGTGTTCTCTGTGCGCTCTGTGGTTAAATGTTTTAAAAGCCCATAAAATTAGACACTCCCTAAAAAACAGAGTAAACACAAATCGCTAAAGCCTTTGAATTTTCAAGATTTAGCAACCTTGCAGTGATTCAAAACCTGCCCTTTTAGGCATTCTTTATATTTCCTACCAGCCCCAATTCAGGTGCAATTTTTCGCATGGCTTGAATTACATTACCAACATGTTCCCAAAGTTCCACACCAAATTCTTTGGCGGCGTGTTCCATTTCTTCGCGGTTTGTACCTGCGGCAAAGGCTTTGTCTTTCCATTTCTTTTTGACAGAACTTGCTTCAAGGTCGTATAAAGATTTTGATGGGCGCACCAATGCAACGGCTGTGATTAAACCTGTCACTTCATCGCACGCGCAAATTGCTTTTCTTCTCAAAGTATCACGCGGCAAACCCGTATGGTCGGCATGGCTTAAAATATCTTGAATGATTTCTTCGCTCACGCCTCTTTCTCTTAAGATTGCCGAACCCGCTTGCGGATGTTGTTCAAGTGTGGGGTGAATCTCCCAATCAAAGTCATGCAATAAACCAATTAATCCCCATGCTTCAACATCTTCATTATATTTTTCAGCATAAAAACGCATAGCGGCTTCAACAGATAACATGTGACGTACCAAACTTTCTGTTTTTACAAATTCACGCACAATTGCTAAAGCAGTTTCACGATTCATAATCTTCTCCATTTTTATCCATGTCACCCTAAGCGTAGCGAAGGGTCTCTACAATGTTTTAAGAGATTCTTCGCCGCAAAGAACAAGAACGCGGCTCAGAATGACATATTAGTTTATAGGCTCAGGTTCACCAAGCACAGGCAATGGTTTTGTAATTAACACATCCCACATGGCTTGGAAAGTTGCAAACAATTCTCGAAAATTCCAATAAGCGCGCGAGCGTTTTAAGAAGTAACGATTATTTGCTTCAACACCATTTGAGTCAATACCAAACCAATTACAAAGAAACAAAGCGCGGGGCATGTGAAATTCTTGCGTAATCAAAATTGCTTCATCTACTTGAAAGATATGCTTGGCACGATAACAAGTATCATACGTTCTTCTGCCTGCATAATCTAAAACAATATCTTCATCTGGCACCCCACGTTCTAGCGCATATTGTCGCATGGCTTCTGGCTCGTTGTATTCGATAAAACTATTATCGCCACTCATTAACAATTTTTGCACTTTGCCTTGTTGATACAAAGCCACAGCCGTTTGCACACGGTCGCTTAATACGGGTCCAGCAGAGCCGTCGCGTAATAAACCTGCACCGAAAACAATTGCTACGCGCGTTGATTCTACATTTTCAACCGTGTATGTTCGAGGTTGAGCAAACATCCAAAATAAAAATTTTGGAGTGAACAAAGCGATAGCAGTAAGAAAAGTTATAGTAACAAAAAGTTGCCACAGAAATTTTATAATTCGTTTTAACATTTTTCATGTACCGTCCCGCAGGTTTAGTTATACAATTTAATTTGTAATTAAAACCTGCGGGACGTTTTCCGCAATTCATTATTCTATCAAACTTAACAAATCCAAACCTGAAGCAGTAGCGAGCGTAACAAATTCTGTGTATGCAGAATCTTCTATCACTTGCGTTTCATCAAAACCATACACCGTTTGCATCGCAGATTTTCCTTCAGGTGTGAGCATCAAATCAATAAAGGCACGTTGAATCACACGCCGCATTTCAAATGGCAAATCAGTAGACATAACAATATTTTCATACGGAATGATATTTGGGGTTCGCCAAATCACTTTCACCTTATCCATTACATCGGGGTAATCGGCTTCAAGCGTGGGCGATGTACGTGCATCAATAAAGGTGGCACCGAAATCACAGATGTCATCGGCATAGACGGCTCTGACTACGCTAGGTTGATTGGCAAGAAATGCATCGCTTCTTATTTGGACACCAGCCTGTTTCAACAACCCCAACGGAATCACATACCCAGACGGTGATACAGGATCACTCCAACATGCTTTCTTTTCTTGAAATTGTTTTAATGCCGAAGCAACATCTGTTGTATTTTCATTTTTAATTTCATCAAAATAAGGTGTGAAATTTTTTGTACGGTTGGCAATGATTTGCGCGCCATAAAATATTTGACCATCTCGCACTCTGGCTAACAAAGCCGTGACATCACTTCTTTGATAAGCAATTGCATACCCATAAGGTGATAATGATGCGATATGTGCATTGCCTTTTGAAATCGAATCAAGCAAAGCATTTTCGCTAACTGGAATCACCGTCACAATGCGATAACCTGTGCGTGATTGAATGTATGCTGAAATCACGTCGCCTGCTGAGATAACAGAATCTGTTGGGCGGGAAGAAGGGGCTAGGGTGAGAATCAAAGGATTGGATTCAGTACCCAACTCACCCCTAATTTGAGGCGTTGGTGTGGGAGCAAGAGTCGGTTCGGGTGTGGGAGTCGGTTCGCCGATAGTAATTTGTATCGGGAAAGAACATCCAAATGACAAAAGTGAAAGAATAAGAAATACTTTTTTCATGTTATGGGGTAATCATAATATAATAAAATAGGTTATCGAAAGGATACGAATGAAAAATACATTTAGCACAATTATGTCCTTCCTGATTTTGATAGTGTTGGCGGCTGGGGTTTATTTTATCGTAGACACGGTGCGCGAAACTGCCGCGGCGGCACAAGGACCATTTGACCAAGTGAATCAAGCGAATCAGGCATTGCAAACACAAGTGGCGCAATTGGCGAACCCTACGCCAACGATTATTCCGGACCCGGTCACGTATATCAATGAGATTCGAGCATTGGCACGTTTAGAAACGATTCAATATAGTGTTGAAAAAGTAATTACGGCTGAAATTGGTCAGGGTACGTTTGGTTTTGCGTTTGGTGATAGATTGCTGTTTGTGGCGCATGGCATTGTAATTGCTGGGATTGATATGGAAAAACTTCGCCCAGAAGATATGCGTTATGACGGAAATGTTTTGTATGTCAATTTACCGCCTGCTGAAATTTTCATCGCCACGTTAGATAATGAAAAATCTTATGTGTATGACCGTGAAACTGGTTTGCTTACGAAAGGTCAGCAAGATTTAGAGACGCTTGCGCGCCAAACTGCCGAACAAGAAATTTTGAAAGCGGCATTGGAAGATGGAATTTTGGTTCAAGCCCAACGCAATGCCGAAGCGTATTTGATTAAGTTCTTTGCGGCACTTGGGTTTAATACGGTGATTTTCCCGGATGATTAATTATTATTCGTCATTGCGAGGGTGAGGTTCTCCCGCCCGAAGCAATCTCAAACTTAATTACGAGATTGCTTCGCCGCGAATATCAAGAGCGCGGCTCGCAATGACGGAAATTTTTATGGCGTGCAACTGACGGGGAAATTTACTTGTCGCATTACTTCATTTGGTGTGAGTGTATAAAAGCGCACCCAATAATCATTAGCAGAATTGATTTGATAATATTCATTAATTGCTTTGGTGCCAGCTTCTTCAAAAATCAAAGTACCCACATCTGAAACAGCACCTGTACTGATTTCCCATTTCCATGTAAACAGGGTCGGTCCATTGGTGGTGACGAGTGCTTCAAAGAAAACAGTTTGCGGAAATTGATTGCAGTTTACAACAATGCGATTTGGCTCAACTCGTAAATCTACATTGGTGACCATTGCTAAGGGTGGTTGAACAATTGGAAGTAAATCCGCTTCGCCACTGACTTGAACCACGTCTGCTGAAACCCAGCAAAATTTGCCTGGGTTGCCGGGGTCATTGACATAATACCAAGTTATTGATTCATTTCGCCCTGTAGCGCGCAAATTTCGTCCTTGCGCAATTTGGCTGAGTGTGTCAAAAATTGTGCCAGGACCAGAACGGCAGTTAACCAATTCGGCAGTCACTTGCATAGAAATTACAACGGGTGTGGGTGTGAAGGTGAAAGTGGGTATGGGGGTAAAAGTCGGCAGGGGTGTAGAAACAACTTCAAGCGTCCCCAAAGGGGATGCTATGGGTTGAGGCGGTTGTGTTTCAACATTGCATCCTGTTAATGCAATTAAAAAAAGTAACATTAGCAAATCGCGGCGTTTCATCATTCCTCCTTTCACTTTGCATGTTGAAACAATCAAAATCAGTTTGTGTTACGAAAAATAGTACCTAAGAGTGATTATGGATTAATTTGATTTTTTGATTTTGGTAATGTGAAAAAGAAAGTGGAGCCTTTACCCGCTTCGCTCTGGACCCAAATCCTGCCGCCGTGAACCTCAACAATTCTCTTCACGATGGCAAGCCCTATCCCTGTGCCTTCACTGTGAGGGTCTAGTTTATCAAACAGGCCGAAAATTCTATCGTGTAATTCTTGTGGAATGCCAATACCATTATCTCGCACGAAAAAAATATGTAAGCCGTTTTCTTCGCCATCATAACCAATATCAATAGTTGGGTTTGTTTCAGCCCTTACAAATTTAGCGGCGTTATCAATTAAGTTTTGCAAAACTTCGGTCAAGCGCTGACGGTCTCCAAAAACACTTGGCAAGTTTGGTTGAATATTAATAATGACTTTGTTTTTATCAATTCGCCCGCCTACAAGTTCAATGGCATCTTTTATCAACTCTTCAAATGGAATTATCTCTGAAGGGTTCGCAACCCGCCCAATGCGTGAAAGTTCAAGCAATTCACTTAATAAAGTGTGCATTTTGACAACGGCTTCTTTGATACGTTCACTATCATGCCGAAAACGCTTCATATCATTTGCGGCGACATCGGCTTCGAGATAGCCGAGGAAACCGTTAATCGTCACCAACGGGGATTTCAAATCATGCGACACAGTGTACGTAAAACGTTCTAGTTCGGCATTTTTTGTTTCCAATTGATTAATCAGTGTTTCGCGGGTTTTTAATTCTTGTTGTAACTCGTTGAATAGTTGTGCATTTTCCAAAGCAATCGCCACCTGATTTGCAAATGACACTGCTAGTTCGGCGTGATGCTCGTTGAATTGATTTTTCTTTATGCCGTCTAAGGCGATGATACCGAGAATCTTTCCGCGTGTTTTTAAGGGAATAGCTAACCACGATTGCACATAGGTATGTGGCTCCATTTGAAAATCAGGTAGTTCTTCTTGCACATTGTTGTTCAAAATATAAGGCACTTCGCCACGAATTAAAAAAATAGCCGAATTGGATTCATCTGCCGAAAATTGATTGAATTCATTAATGACGATTTCTGGTAAATTCCGCCCGGCAAGTAATGTTTGTATGTTGCCTTCCACTTTCCATATTGAAGCCGTGTCATACGGAATGACCCGTTTGATTTGGTCTAGCACTTCTTCGATGATTTCTGAAAAATCGACCATGCTGGTAATGCTGGCAAGGCTTTCGCGTAATGTTTCAGACTCAGCATTTTTGGCTTCTAGTTCGTTGATGAGTATTTCAGTTTGTTGTTCTACTTGTTTTTTTTCGTTTAATTCTTTTTGTAATTGAAAAAAATTCTTAAACAAAGTTTCAGAAATAGCACGAGTCATTACAGCGGTTAAGATGATAAGAAGAGCTGAAGAAAAAAAGTCATTTAGCGCACTGCTTGTTAATGCTCTTGGTGTGTATAAGTTATACATTTCTCCAAACACCAGCCAAGCCAAACAAGCAACTGTGTACAAGGTTAAAAAAAACATGGTTCGTCTTTTGGTTACAAGGCTGGCAATAATTAATAATGCTGGAAATGCAAATACACTGATGTTACGAACTCCCAAACCTCTGGTTGCCAAAATTGTATTTAGGCTAATTAGCAAAATAGATAAAAAAGTGGCAACAAATTCAAATTTTTGACGACGTACCAACCAATAACATCCAATGACGGGTAGTGTACCCAGCAGTAATATTTGAGTAGAAAATGTGTTTCCTTTATCAAACGTGATAATTGCGCCGTACCCAAAGCCAAGTACGATTACTGTAATGAATGAATTAAAAATTCTCGCTAAATTTTTTACATTCCCATAAACTTCCCCAAGGGGAATGGCAGATTGAAAGTCTGTGTCCGTTTTTGTAACCATCTTAATAATATTGTACCTTTGTTCATACAAAAATTTCATTATGTTCAATGTCTGAGGTAAAGTTTTGTGCTATAATAATTAGAAAATTTGTTCTTTTTCAAAACAAGGAGAATAGACATGAGTAAAAAAGTGGTGGTTTTTGTTGGAACAAGCAAAGGTGGGTTTATTTTTTCTAGTGATGCAAAACGTAAAAAATGGGGAATGAGTGATATTCATTTTAAGAGTTGGAATGTGATGCACATGCAATTAGACCCGCGTGATAATCGTTTACATGCGGCGGTGAGCCATAATGTATATGGACCCACAACTCATTATTCCGATGATTTTGGAAAAACGTGGATTCAAGCCAAGCAAGTGCCGACACTTCCACGCGCCTCAAACTCAGGGAGGCCGCCCGGTACAGTGGACGAAGCTTTCAACACCGAATCAGGAGTAGATATCAAAACTGTCCCTGAAAAGATGATAAAGGTTTGGCACATCAAGCCGGGGCGTAGTGAAGAAGCGGGAGTCTTGTATGCAGGTGCACAACCAGCCTCATTATTTATATCCAAAGATAGAGGCGAGACGTGGCAAATCAATGAAGGTTGGTATGACCATCCACATCGTGGCACGTTATTCCCCGGCAATGGCGGATTATGTTTGCATACCATTTTGTTAGACCCAACAAATTTGAACCGCATGTATATCGCAATTTCAACAGGTGGATGTTATCGAACTGATGATGGCGGGCAGACTTGGAAACCTTTCAATAAAAATGTGCGTGCTGATTTCAACCATGATAAATTTCCTGAATATGGTCAATGTGTGCATAAGATGGCGATGCACCCGAGTAACCCAAATGTGATTTATCAACAAAATCATTGTGGCGTGTACCGAAGTGATAATGCTGGTGAAGATTGGATTGATATTGGTGAAAATAAATTGCCTTCGCGTTTTGGTTTTCCTATTGCGGTGCACCCCACTGACCCGAAAACAATTTATGTAGTGCTTGAAGAAACTGACGAATATCACATGAGCATTGATGGCGAGTTAGCAGTTTGGCGAAGCCGTGATGCTGGTGAGACTTGGCAAAAAATTCGCAAGGGTTTTCCTGAACGCGCTTATGTAGATGTATTGCGCGAAGCCATGGCTACGGACACGTTTGAAGATGCTGGAATTTATTTCGGCACGAATACAGGTCAACTATTTTATTCGAGCGATTCAGGTGATAGCTTTGAACTGTTAGCAGATTTTCTGCCGCCGATTCAATCAGTGGAAGTGGCAGTGATTGAATAGATAAAGAGAGACTTTCGATGAGAAAGTCTCTCTTTTCAATTTACTTAACTACAATCTGAAACGTAACATTTTGTTCTGACTCTGTTGCACCGGGTGGATAACTTCCCAATGTGATTTGAGTCTCGCCACTAGAAACTGCTTTGAACGTCCACACATCTACACCACCAGAACCGGGAGCGACAGGTTCATCGGCTGTGTATTCAGTGGAGACAAATTCAACGCCATTAAGTTCACCGACAATCTCCCAGTGATAACCTGTGGATGGGTTTGAAGAAATAACGATGTTAAACGTCTCACCTGCTGACACTTCCATTGGCTGAAATGGGTCTGTCAGAGCAGGTCTCGTGCTACCTGCTGGGTTTGTTGTTGAAGTTGCAACTGGGGATGCACAACCAAAAAGCAAAACGGAAAGAACGAGTAGTACAAATATTTTTTTCATACAAGCCTCCGTGTAAAAACATGTCATTGCGAGCGTTTGTTGCGAAACAATCTTTAGTTGATGAGGAGATTGCTTCGGGCAAAGAGCAAGTTCGCCCTCGCAATGACGTTACATTAAATTATCTCTTCAACGTCCTATACTTCACCCGGTGCGGAGTTAAATCTTTGCCAAATTTTTCCATCATCATCGCTTCATAGTCAGACCAGTTGCCTAAATACATCTTGGCAACGGAATCACCTTCAAAGGCGATGATGTGCGTACAGATTCTATCTAAGAACCAGCGGTCATGGCTGACGACGACAACAACACCTGCAAATTCTTCGATGGCTTCTTCCAAAGCGCGGAGAGTATTAACGTCTAAATCGTTGGTGGGTTCATCAAGTAGTAAGACGTTGGTTGGTTCAGTTAATGTTTTTGCTAAGTGAACACGATTGCGTTCACCGCCAGATAACACGCCAACTTTCTTTTGTTGGTCTGAACCTTGGAAGTTAAACGAAGCACAATAAGCACGGGCATTGATTTTTCTTTTTCCAAGTTCAAGGAAATCTGCACCACCTGAAATTTCTTCGTAAACAGTTTTATCAGAATCTAAAGTTCGAGATTGGTCTGCATACGCAATCTTTACAGTTTCACCAATTTTGATATTGCCACTATCAGGTTTTTCTTTACCTGTAATCATTTTCAACAACGTAGTTTTACCTGCGCCGTTCGGACCAATTATCCCGACGATAGAGCCCGGAGGAACAGAAGCAGTAAACTCGTCAAGAATGAGGCGGTCATCATAAGATTTGGTCACTTTATCAAATTCAAAAACAACGTCACCGAGTCGTGGACCTGGTGGAATGTAAATTTCTAAATCTTCACGGCGTTTTTCGGCTTCTTGACTCAATAAATTTTCATACGAAGTAACACGCGCTTTGCCTTTGGACTGACGCGCTTTGGGCGACATGCGAATCCATTCGAGTTCGCGTGCCAATGTTTTTTGTCGTTGACTTTCAGATTTTTCTTCTTGCTTCAAACGTGTTTCTTTTTGTTCGAGCCATGAAGAATAGTTTCCTTTATACGGAATTCCATAGCCGCGATCCAATTCGAGAATCCAACCTGCAACATTATCTAAAAAGTAACGGTCATGTGTAACGGCAATGACTGTGCCTTTGTAATCGCGCAAATGATGTTCGAGCCACGCAACCGATTCAGCATCGAGATGATTGGTTGGTTCGTCAAGTAACAAAACATCGGGTTCAGTGAGCAAGAGTCGGGTAAGCGCGACGCGGCGACGTTCACCACCCGATAAATTTTTAATCGGCGTATCCGACGGCGGGCAACGCAACGCATCCATCGCCACTTCCAAATGCGACTCAAGATTCCAAGCATCGTGCTTATCGAGTTGTTCTTGCAATTTGGCTTGCTCGGCAACGAGCGCATCGAAATCGGCATCGGGTTCGGCAAACTTAGCATTGACTTCATCGAAGCGCGCCAACATTTCAACAATCGGATTAACCGCTTCTTTGACTACCTCGATGACTGTTTTTGTTTCATCAAGCTTTGGTTCCTGCTCAAGCAGACCAAACGTGTAGCCTTTGGATTGCGAAATTTCGCCGATGTAATCTTTATCCACGCCCGCCATGATGCGCAGGAGCGTAGATTTACCAGCACCGTTGAGACCAAGCACACCAATTTTGGCACCGTAATAAAAGCCGATAGATATATCGCGCAAGATTTGTTTATTGGGCGGGACGATTTTCCCGACCTTGTTCATGGAGTAGATGACTAATGATTCGTTTGACATGGGTTTCCAGAATTTAGAGAATATATTTTAGAGAGGGTATTTTATCAGAGAGATTGCTATTTAACTTACAACAAACTTAATTGATCTGTATTAGGTGGATAAAACACTCCAATAATCACAAATGGATTTGGGGCAACATTGTGAAATTGCTTAGTTGTACCAACGAAGAGATACAAATCTTTTTCAGCAAATTCCTCAAGATACTTTTTCTTGACTGCTTGCAAAGCAGCTTGTTCATCCCCATCTTTTTGATAAAGTGACCTCCAAAATAATGCGCCGATTTCCCAATCTTCAATCATCATTTTGCGTGGTTCTTTGTCACCTTCTGAGAAAAAGCGATAAGAGAATTTATAGGGTAGTTTCTTAACAATTTTCTTGTGTCCCCGTTCGGTTGGTAGTTCAAACATGTTGAATTGTTTTAGTTGGTCTTGCCATTCTTGTTTCCATTCACGTTCGTCTTCTTCAATAACAAAATCTACAATACGTGACGGTTTTACTGTAGCAAGTGATTTTCTTTGATTTGGATCTTTTGCAAGAACAATCAAATCATTCATTGAAGTAAATACTTCTTTCAGAACATAACTCTTGCGTGCAGCCCATTCATTAGTTGTACCGATGTGTTCAAAAACTTTTATTGGCTCATCTACTCCAAGTTTTGGACTATAGCTTTCAGGACGAAAATCACTTGTATTACGTACTAAGTTCAATTCCACCCAAGAATACTTTGGATATTTTTGTTGATCCTGGAGGAATCTATAAGGAATTGGATACATTCGAATCCATTTTTCGCCGTCTAACAGTCCTGCTGTGCAAACCAATTCCGTATAACTGCGTGACGGCAGAGGATAAGTTTTTACTGTAATTAATACTCTGGCGTTTGGGAGTTCGTTGGGAAGGTAAGACATATTTCCCCCGTTGTGGGTTTATAAATGAATAACTTTTCTCTTGAATGAACTATTCTTTTGCAAATGCTCAATTAAAGTATGACGATGACAAAATTGATGGTCAGATTCAAAGCAAACTAAAGCGATGCGTTCATTTTTATTAGTCAAATCTATTAATTGATTGATTTCAGTTTCTTGCTTTGGTAAAAGTTTGTTTTCGTATGATTTAAACAAGGCTTTGTGGGAAACACTTTCACCAAGCCCTTTACGCATGGCAGATGGAATTCCAAGTTCGGGAATATGAATATATTTCATACCTGCATTTTCGATATATTGCTTAAAACTTTTCTTTGAAAATCCGTATTTCATAGATTGCGGGTTGTTGCGTACATCTACAACAACAGAAATATTGTTGACGATAAGTTTGTAAAGGAAAGAATCAATGGTCAAGCCTTCGTAACCAATCGAAAATACAGCAGGGTTAGTTTCTATCGCAAAAGCAAATTGACGCTGCTTTAATTCTTCGTCGCTAAAATGTTTCCCAGCTATTTTGCTTCGCAATGTGTATTGTGGAAATTCACGATAAGTCTTCTTGACAAGACTATCTCCTCGCAGATTACCGATATTGGATTTGAATCTCAGTAAAGCTGCTTTATCAGCCTGTGTAAGTTCCTTCAAGTAGGAATGTTTTGTACTTAATTGAAAATCATCAACAGGTTTTAGTAACTTTGAACTTACTAGAATTCTCTTGTCATAATACGACATATTACTGAAAGGTCCAAATTTATGAGGGAAAAATTCATAATGATTTTTTCCTGTCTGTTGGCAAAAATTAAATAGAAGTTTTTCACAGTCCGTACTTTTCAGACTGCCACCAAAAACTTCAATTAAGGCAAGTAGAATTTTTCTTCTGTAATACATTTTATTGCTCTTTTGTTCTAATATTATAGCGTAAGTTGCGTTAGGTGCGTAAGTTGGGTTTTATTAAATGTAAGTAAACTGTATAGGGAACATTAGCTTAATAGTTTCGTTTAATAAATAAGACTTGCAAGGAGTTCAACATGCTTATCAAGAAACGAAACTTTTTTATTTTCATAAAATTCATCCTACAACTTACCCTTGCTTGTTCTGGACCTTTCCCCCGTCCCCTTTCCTTAAGGAAAGGGGTGCCTGCTGGTCGGGATTAACTTCTGATGGGTAGGTATCTTGGCGGAGAAGGTTTGGCTCCCTCTCCTTTAGGAGAGGGGTGGGGAGAGGTTTTGAATTAGAATCAAACTATGCCATTAAAACATATTGTCACAAACCAGAAAGTCACTAAAGAAAAACTCCATCGTGCAAAAGAATTACGCCGTGAAATGACACCTGCCGAAAAACTACTGTGGCAGGAAGTCCGCGCCAACAAGCTGGGCGTTCGGTTTAGACGTCAACAGATCATTCAGGGATTCATTGTTGACTTTTACTGTCATAAAGTGGCATTGGTTATTGAAGTAGATGGAGATATTCACGATTTACAGCAAGATGAAGATGAAAGGCGGGAGAAAGTTTTGCGCGAACTAGGTTTGGAAATATTGCGCTTTCACAATAATGAAATCATACACAACTTACCCAAAGTGGTGCACAAAATAAGAGAATTTATCCAAAAGTAGCATACCTATATCTGGGGGTATTAAACATCAGTTCAAAGCGCACCTTAAGCGAAGGATGAGCGAAGGCACCCCGAACCCACGCCTTAAAAACCACCCCCATATATGGCATAGCCTCTCTTACGCTCTTCCTTCGACCATCCTCCGACTATCCTTCTACATTCTCCCCACCTAGCATTTTCAAGCCCGCCTCAATATCTGAGGATAAAAAATAGGGGTCTGGCTATAGTCATCCTATAATTAACCTATACTTAAACATCTTTTTTCCCGCCTCATAGTACCAAATCTGGCATAATTGACAACAAACAAATAATAAGGCATTCTGTACGTGAAAATCATCCTACAATAAGCCCAAGGAGTACTAATTAATAATGAAAATCCCTTTTCAAGCAATGTTGGCATTTGCTTTTCTATTTTTTTCAGGGGGACTGTGTGATGGGACGGAAACGCTGAAATTAACTGTCAGCACCAGCCCTTCCACTTTTACATCAGTGGGCGAAAAGATTACCTTTACATATAAAATAGTAGGAGAAGATTACATCTCTTTTAGTAGTGGCTATAAGGTTACAAATGATGTGGCGGATGAGGCACCTGTCTGTTCTAAGGTCAGTAGTAGAGAGATGAGTTGCACATCCACTCACACCATCACCACACAAGACTTCGCCTTAGGGTATGTCACCAGTAATGCCTCCGCACTAATTCATGTAGGTACGTATAACATTATAACTTTTAGGCCGGTAGACCTTACAGAAAAAGCGACCACAGTTGTTTATATAAAAAATTTCGTTCCTTCACCAACGCCTACTATTACAGCTACTCCTGTACCTACAGCTACACCACTACAGCCAGGACAATCCATTGTTATCCCACAGCCAAATATCCTTATCCTTCAACCTGTTTTGGCAGGAAGTGTCAGCGCATGTGATACTGGTTTGGGCTATATCAATTTACCTCTTGCTGACCCAATGCCAGACCTAACAGGTAAGAATCTTGAGGTAATCATTAATGGTTACAAAGTCAATTGTGCAATTGCAGGTAGTCGAAACCAACTGCTAGCCTGTAGCCTGCCACCAGACAGAACCTTCCCATTAAACATTGGCACCACTGTAGATAGCGTTCAAGTGGATAGCTTCTCATTTAGTGGTGCTACCTGTACGCATACAGTCCCTACCAAAGAAAAAGACCCCAATGACCCCAACGCTCCCGTTGTCCCTATTGCTACCCCTGTAGACTGTATAGCAGACCCTTACAACCCCGCTTGTCCTTAATCAATATTTTATCCTTACTGTTATATTAAACCTAATGGGCTATCTGTAAACAGATAGCCCATTAGGTTTATATGTATGTTCAACCAGAGGTCAGTATTACTCTTCATCCTCCTTATTGCGTGATGAAAACGCCCACCACGTCATAAAACCGCCTAGCACAAGGGCGAGGATGCCTAAGATCACAGCCAAACTAAACCCGCTTGATGAATTTGTCTCTGCTACAAGTGGAGTTCCAGTTGGCGCTGATGTTGCCGATGGGGTTGGTGAAAGCGTCGGGCTTGGAGTCAGTGTCGCGGTTGAAGCAGGTGTCAGCGTAGGAGGAGGCGTTACTTGTAATAGTAGTCTTTGTCCGCTGTAAATCACAGATTCATTATTCATCCCATTCCATGCCATCAAACTAGATAATGAAACATCATATAAACCAGCAATCCATGAAAGCGTTTCACCACTTTGCACCATGTGATAGTACTTGCCATCCGCTTCGGGCGTGAGCTTTTGGATGTTGCTCAATGTTGGGCTGGGTGTGATGTTCCCCAAAGAAATAACAAGTTGTTGACCAACTTGCAAAGGTGTATCGGCTTGGATGCCATTCAGCGAGATGATTTTTTCCACCGAGACTTGATACGCATCGGCTATCGTGATAAGTGCCTGATACGGCGCGACTTCATGCACAATCTTTCCGTTTACATCGGGTGTTTGTGGCACAATCATGCCATAGGGCGTTGGTGTGGCATAGCCTGCCGTGTTTTCATTGGGGATGAATAATCTCTGCCCCGCTTGCAAAGGGTCATCACGTGAAATGTTATTCCACACTTCAATATCATGAATCGTAATTTGGTAAGCAATTGCAATCGCCCATAAGGATTGCCCCATTTGCACTTCGTGAAAGACTTTACCTTCCGCATCTGGTTCAGCAATTTTTACAGGGACGATTAACCCAGAGAAACTAGGAATAGAACCCGGTTGTGAAACGCCTCCACCAGAAGATGTTGAACTGCCACATTCTTGCCCAGAAACATACGCCGCTTGCAGGATGTAATAGGTTCTTCCATCAGATGTTTGGGCTGTACCGGCTCCTACGTGACAGTATTCAGACGTCACTGCTGGACGCATATGATCAGGGTCAGCCCAGGTTGCCATAATTTGGTCAATGCCATACCCTGCACTACCTACCGCAAAGTTTTCTGTCGCCCAAACTGTACCACCAGCACCATACCCCGCCGCCGCAATGCGACCTCGTACATCCCCAATGTGCCACGACATATTACTTGCCGCCATGGTCGCCGCTGTGGATTGAGCAACCGCATTGATAATCGGGTCTTCTATTAACGGAGGCAATCCATAAGCAACACGCAAGGTGTTCATAGCGATAATCAAATCATAAGCAGTCACCTGATTTGATGGAGCCGCACTCGCAACCTGCGGGTGTGGGAATATCCCCATTAAGATAATGAGAAGCAGGAACCAACTAGCAAAACATCTAGAACGCATATAGGTTAATTATAAGTCCAGAGGTTAACTCAAAATAAGTATCTTTCCCCTTTGAGAGTGGATATTTCTATAGGCTTACTAAAAGATTTCACTACAGAGTGCGCAGAGAGCACAGAGATTCTTTCTCGTTTTTCTCCGTGTACTCTGTGGTCTCTGTGGTAAAAGGTCTTAACTCACTTGTGTCTCTTTTACTCTTTATTTCACCCTAGCAGGGAACCAACACCTTAACGTTCTCAAATTAAACAAACTTGCAAATCCTAATATCACCACCCCAAAGACAAAAATAAAAAATGGCAACACTGAAAAGACTGCATCAGAAGGTATGCCATAGCTGATGAAAAGAAAATCTAAGTCTGCGCCGAGCACGCCTTGCCATGTCACCAGAAAAAAGATGGCGAAGAATCCCAAGCCTAACATAATCGGTGATGACATTCGTCCCT
>JAEURH010000269.1 GCA_016789365.1 Anaerolineales bacterium | reverse complement strand
CTCCAACAATAACGCCATCCAATACACCAACATCTACCTTCACGCCAACATTTACAATTACACCTTCCAAAACATTTACACCAACACTTACTCCATCAAGAACACCATTGCCGACATTAACTCTTACATTTACTGTCACGCCATCTAAAACATCAACACCAACAGTTACGGCTTCAAAAACACCAACTGCTACTTTCACGTCAACATTTACTATTACACCATCTAAAACTTTTACTCCAACATTAACTCCATCGAATACTCCAACTGCTACTTTTACTTCTACCTTTACTGTCACACCATCTAAAACATCTAGACCAACTGCTACGGCTATGCCTTCGCAAACTTTCACGTCTACTTTTACAATCACACCATCAAAAACTTCTACGCCAACGATTACACCTTCAAGAACTCCGTTGCCAACATTGACACTGACTTTTACTGTCACTCCATCTAAAACTTTTACGCCTACTATTACACCGTCACTAACTCCGACCAATACTTTCACACCTATTTTTACAGTTACACCATCTAAAACGTTTACGCCGACAAACACGCCTTCAAGAACTCCTACTTCTACTTTCACACCAACATTTACTGTGACACCATCACGGACGCCCACTGCTACTCAAGTAAGTGTTTCAATCAATATCTATTTCTCAGACCTTGACCAACTCAATGAGCAGGGTTTACCGTCCGAGTTTGGTGTGAGGC
>JAEURH010000268.1 GCA_016789365.1 Anaerolineales bacterium | reverse complement strand
CGAATAGCTGGCCTACCTTCCCAGAGGCATTTTCTTTTCTAGTTAAAGAATCTGACCAATCAAAACAACTTCCAATTGATTGGCCCGGATACTTCTTTATTCTCCCAAAAGAGAAATTACTTGTTGGTAATGGTGGTTTTAAAGGTAAACCTGACGAATCGGGAACGGTAGAAATTGGGTATGAAATTGCTTCTGAACATTGGAATCGAGGATTTGCTACTGAAGCAGTTCAGGGCATGCTCGCTTATGCATTTGCACACGAAGATGTGCATGCTGTCATTGCTCATACTTTAGCGGAAATAAACGCATCAAATAATGTGTTGAAAAAAGTGGGTATGCAATTTATTGCAGAGGTGGACGATCCTGAAGAAGGTAAGATATGGCGATGGCAAATCAATCGAAATGAATATCGTCCATCATAAACCACAAAAACATATGACAACGCAAGTCATTGGTTTCTAAAAAGTAACAGGCAATTTCTTCAACCCTCTAAAAATCGGATGTTCTTGCCATTCCAAAATATCTGATTTCAATTTCAAATCGGGGAAACGGCGCAGGATGGTTTCAAAGACAATTTCTGCTTCTAAACGAACCAATGGCGCACCGATGCAATAATGGATACCAAGACCAAAACTAAGGTGACGTCCCTCGCTTCGTGTGATATCAAATTGGTTGGGATTATTAAATCTTTCAGGGTCACGATTGGCAGAGCC
>JAEURH010000267.1 GCA_016789365.1 Anaerolineales bacterium | reverse complement strand
AGCAGTGGTGGAAGCGATGAAGAATGTTAAAGTCGGTTCGCCATTTGATGATGATGTTGTAATGGGTCCATTGATTTCAGGCATTCAACGTGAACGTGTAAGTGCATTTGTAGATAGAGCCAAATCACAAGGCGCAAAAATCTTAACAGGTGGTGGCGTTCCCAAAGATTTAGACAAAGGTTATTTCTACGCCCCAACTGTGATTTCAGATGTTCAACAAGATTGGGAAATTGTGCAACAAGAAGTATTTGGTCCAGTGATAACTGTCCAAGAGTTTGATAATGAAGACCAAGCCTTACACTTAGGCAATGACGTGTTATATGGTCTCGCTGCATCTGTATTTACAAAAGATGTAGGGCGTGCCATGCGTCTCACAAGTCAATTGGAGTTTGGTACAGTTTGGGTCAATGACCATTTGCCTATCACGTCTGAAACGCCGCATGGCGGATTCAAACAATCTGGCTTTGGTAAAGATTTATCTGCCGAAGCAGTTGGTGATTATCAAATCACCAAACATGTGATGATTGCCCATAGTTAATTCATGTCATTGCGAGCCACCCTCTTGTTCTTCGTGGCGAAGCAATCTCATGGAATTAGAGGATTGCTTCGGGCAAAGAGCAAGAACGCCCTCGCAACGACATAATACATTGGAGAATTAAATGGAATACAAATTATTAATAGATGGTCAATGGGGCGGAAGTGGCACCCCACTCGAAG
>JAEURH010000266.1 GCA_016789365.1 Anaerolineales bacterium | reverse complement strand
ATATATTTTTTATTTTATCAATACGAGAGTTAATAAATATTCCTGAAGCTTATTGGGCTGGCACTTTTAGCACTTTTGTAGCTTTTTATTTTGCTAGGTTTTCTTTTAATATTCGGATGGGTAATTTTGTTAATGCCAGAATCATAGAACAACAGACTATAGATTTAGAAGCAAAAAATTTATTATTAGATAAAAAAAATGAAGAACTTAAAGAAAAAATTCAGAAGGTAGAGCTATCAGAAAAAAAAGCATCAGAAGCTAACCAAGCTAAAAGTACATTTTTAGCAAATATGAGCCATGAATTACGCACACCACTAAATGTAATTTTAGGGCTACTTCAAATAATGCAGCACAAAAAAGAACGTGAAACAGAAGAGAAAAAATACTTATCTATTATGACACGTAATGGAGAGCATTTATTAGGATTAATTAATGATGTGTTATCTATTTCAAAAATCGAGACAGGAAAATTAACCCTTATAGAAAAGCCTTTTGAGCCTTTTTTGCTGCTAGAAGATATTGCTTCAACTTTTGCTACTCGTGCAACAGCAAAAAATTTAGAATTTATCTACAAGCCTGCTAATAATTTACCTCAGTATGTTTTAGCAGACGCAAACAAACTCCGCCAAGTTTTAGTCAACCTTATTAGTAATGCAATAAAATTTACTCAAAAAGGTAAAATTATATTGCGTGTAAGTTGGGACAAAGATATTGCTAGTTTT
>JAEURH010000265.1 GCA_016789365.1 Anaerolineales bacterium | reverse complement strand
CACGTCCTGATCGATACGGTCATGGGGATGTACGACAAGCTGGCCAACCGAACCATTCAACTGACCCGTGAGATCAATCGACGTATCAAAGCTGAGGAAGAGCTACGTGCGGCGAAAGAAGAAATGACGCGCCTGCGCGACGAAGCTGTAGTCGCGAATCAGGCGAAGAGTGCATTCTTGGCTAACATGAGTCATGAGATCCGTACGCCGATGAGCTCCATTCTAGGGCTTACGCACCTTTTGCAAAAGAGCATTCAGGATATGGAGCACGTGGAAAAAATAAGAAATATTTCCGAATCAGCCAAGCATTTGCTCGAAATTATCAATGACATTCTTGATTTTTCAAAGATTGAAGCAGGCCGTATAGAGCTTGAAGCTATTTCGTTCAACATTGGCGCCCTGTGCGATAAAATAAACAGCATGTTCGGTGAAGGCATGCGCGCAAAAAGGCTGCAATTTGTCTTCGATGTAGATGAGTCGTTGAGAAAAATTTCCTTGATAGGGGACCCATTAAGAGTTGGTCAGATTCTCATCAATTTTATGAGCAATGCCATTAAGTTCACGGAGTGTGGTCGTATTGTTCTCAAGTTCAAGGAGGAGTCACGTCTTGACTCGAAGATAAAAGTAAGATTTGAAGTGGAAGATACCGGGCTTGGCATTCCCGAAGGAGATCAAGCACGTATATTTGACGCGTTTGAGCAGGTTGATATGTCCACCACCCG
>JAEURH010000264.1 GCA_016789365.1 Anaerolineales bacterium | reverse complement strand
AAGAAGAAAAAAACAATTCGCAATGATTGGTCCCAAAACCAACACGCGTTTTGAAGTGGGCATCAACATCAAAGGTCTTAAGAAAAATGCTCGGCTTAATGAACAACTCGCAGGTAGCATGTGCAATTACACTGTCAATTTAACAGAAGCGAAAGAAGTAGATGCAGAATTAATTGCGTGGATTAAATCTGCTTATGAAGGTGCAGGTTAAAATAGAGGCATGAATCAAAATGAAATTATTCAAAAAACAGCCGAATACATAAAGCAAGAATTTTCAAACGATTCATCTGGTCACGATTGGTGGCATGTTTATCGCGTTTGGAAAAATGCACTCGCCATCAACCAACATGAAAAAGCCGATTCATTCATCGTTCAACTCGCCGCTTTGTTGCATGATTTAGATGACTGGAAATTTAATCAGTCAGAAGATGAAACCCCGCTTCGTGCGAAAGGTTGGCTTGACTCTTGCTTCGTAGACATTTCCATTCGGGACAAAGTGTGCAATATTATCAAAAACATTTCCTACAAAGGTGCAAATGTAAAAAATAAAATGGACTCGCTCGAAGGCTTCATCGTCCAAGATGCAGATAGGCTCGATGCAATTGGTGCTATCGGAATCGCCCGCGCCTTTGCTTATGGCGGATATAAAAATAGACTGATGTATGACCCTGAGGCAAAACCTCAGATGCACAAAAGTTTTGAAGAATATAAAAATAGTCAAAGCGAT
>JAEURH010000263.1 GCA_016789365.1 Anaerolineales bacterium | reverse complement strand
TCTCAAGATGCAGTTGCCGAACAATTAGATGCTATCTTCCGCGCCAACGGATTCAAAGTCCGTGAGGCAGAATCGGGCATTTCTTCACTCGATACAGTGACCGAAAGTATGAACACCTTAGTCATTTTCCTTTTGATTATGGCGGTTCTTACTGCTATTGTCGGTGCTATGGGTCTGACTGGCACAATGGGCATGAACGTGTTGGACCGCACCCGCGAAATTGGCATTATGCGTGCCATCGGCGCAGATGACCGTATGATTATGCAAACTGTGATTGGTGAAGGCTTTGTGATTGGATTAATTTCATTTGTCATGGCAATTGTATTTTCCATTCCTATCACATACGGGCTTTCTTCTATATTAAGTGTTACCATTTTTGAATCGCCTATCAATGTGGTCTTTACTTATTTAGGGTATGCCATTTGGCTTGGATTAATTATTTTGCTCTCAACATTAGGGTCTGTTTTGCCTGCTCGCAACGCCGCGAGATTGACCATTCGAGAGGTGTTGGCGTATGAGTAATAAAACGGTGGTCGAGTAGTTCGAACGAAGTGAGAACGTATCGAGACCACAAGTTAATGAAATAACTAAAATTTTATATGAAACTGTTGGTCTCGATACGGACTTCGTCCTACTCGACCAACGGAGTTGAAAAATTAATTTATAAAATCTGCAAATGGCTAACTGCCAAATGCTAAAAGCAAAAGGCTAACTATGAAAAAAAATAT
>JAEURH010000262.1 GCA_016789365.1 Anaerolineales bacterium | reverse complement strand
CGGGCGTATGCAATGAATATTTGTACGGCTTGGGCCATGAGTGGTGCAGGCTTACGGTTGTGGACGTAAAGGTAGGAGATTTTGGGGATAAAATAAACCATAAGGCGCACAGGCAGCGGGAATCCGTACCGACTCCGCGGGCTGCTCATGTCGGCGAGTAAAATACAACATTTCAAAATGCTGAAAAAAAGCTATCTTTGTCAAGTAAATTGATCAGGATATGGCTGTAAATGAATCCATTCAACAGACGGCTCCACTCGTCCGTATCTTCAAAAAAGGCGAAGAACCTGACGACATTTTTTATTGGCTGTCTCGCCCGCCCATTGAACGCATCCGCGCTTTGGAGGAAATACGCAAACAATACAACGACTGGAAATATGGTACTGGACTCGAATTTCAAAGAGTTTATACAATCGTTAAACGCAAACGGGGTTAAGTATCTCGTTATTGGCGGTTTTGCGGTTGCTTATCATGGCTATCCCCGGTACACAAAAGACATTGACTTTTGGATATGGGCCTCGCCTGATAATGCGACCCGAGTGTTGCAAACGATTCGGGACTTTGGCTTCGGCTCACTCGGCTTGACAGAGGATGATTTTTTAGACACTACCAATGTGATTCAAATCGGCCAAGCGCCCAATCGAATAGATTTAGTTGATGTGGATGAATTGAAAAAGCAGAAGAAAAAAAAGAAAAGATGACTTTATACCGCCTTGCACGCCCCTGTTT
>JAEURH010000261.1 GCA_016789365.1 Anaerolineales bacterium | reverse complement strand
TAAGGTAAGTTCGCACAAATCAAATCAAAAGACGATAGACGGTGGACGGTGGACGGAAAATCACGGTCTACGGTCTGCGGTCTACGGTCTGGTAACAAATCAGATTCCACAAATTCAATTTGATTTTCAACGCCATGCTTGATTGCATTTTTTTTTGCAACTTGTAACGCTTTTGAGGAAATATCGGTTGCAATGATATTTGCATCTGGAACATGTTTGGCAATTGAAACAGCAATAATCCCTGAACCTGTGCCGACATCAATGACGTTTCTTTTGTCTGGATTATTTTTCAAGAATGCAATTGCTTTTTCGACTAGCATTTCTGTTTCTGGGCGTGGAATTAAAACATTTTCATTAACTTCAAAATCTAAACCAAAAAATTCCCAGCGACCTAAAATGTAGGGGAGCGGAATCCCTGCTTGAAGCTGAGCAAAAAGTTGAATTGCAGAATCAATTTGACCCGAAGAAAGAGGCGCATCTAAATGAGCAAGAATCCAAGTGCGCGGTTGATTCATCACATGGGCAAGAATCAGTTGAAGTTCTAATCCTGCATTTTCGCTTTGATATTGTGCTGAAAAATTTTTAATTAAATCGCCAGCGTTCATTCGGCAGAACCAAACATCATGCGTTCAAGCAATGTGTATTGAAAAATCAGAAAAATAATGATGACGGGAATAGAAATGATAATGACCAACGAGCCTAGATAACTCCAGGGTTGTGCGCCGCCTGA
>JAEURH010000260.1 GCA_016789365.1 Anaerolineales bacterium | reverse complement strand
GAAGTTAAAACAGGTGCTGTAGTTACACTTGGCGTTGATGTAGTAGTGGTCATCCCTCCACTAACAATACAATGTCCATTAATATCTTCATCACCATCACCAGCACATCTATGCCCACTTGGGTCAGTGTATCTGATAGGATTATTATTGACATAAGCATATCTATCATAGCCTTGTATTCCACCTGGCATGATGCTATCCGCCTGAGCGAACCTGCCTAGACTTGAGTCATACCATCTCGCATTATAGAAATGCAACCCGAAGTCACTGACATAACTATACTGCCCCGTGTAGGTGTATTTCGTCTGCTCCGCACCTGACGAGTAGCGAGCCTCACCCCAAGCTTTGTACTTGGTTTCATTAATCACAGTGCCATTTGCATCAGTGACTAATGAAGTAGAACCCAAGTGGTCACCTAGAATGAAATTCAATGTTCCGTTTTTTCGCATCGCAACTCGTTGACTTCCAGCATAATAATATTTCGTGACCAAGCCATTTTCTACTTGATAGTAATTTCCAACAAAATAAGTTGTTGTGCTACCTATGTTTGTCTGCATAACTGATTTTACTCTCTTCCCGTCACCATCATAACTAAAGGTTGCATTAGAGAATATGGGAGGAGGAATGAGAGTTGGTGTTGAAGCAGGCGTATCTGTAGATGTAGCAGATGGTGTAAAAGTTTCACTTGGGGTTGCAGTTTCAGAAGGCGTAAGCGAAATGGTTGGGGTTGG